>NZ_RZSX01000842.1:0-2726 GCF_004023105.1 Mesorhizobium sp. M5C.F.Ca.IN.020.32.2.1
CTTCGATAGTGCTTTCGGTCCCGGCGCGGGCGAGCGGGTTCGCGTCTCCTGTCTGAACGACCATTCGAGCGGCAGGCGGCTGATCGGCGAACTGACACTCGGCCTGGCCGGCCCGATCGGTCCGAACTCTTCGCTCAGTGAGCTGTTGCTGGCATCGGTGCCGACGAACAATGCCGGCTGTCCGAAAGGCACCGTCGATCCGATCGAGTTCCAGTGACACGCCGAGCCGGTCTGGATGCTATGCGCCGATGCCGCGTCCTGATCTGGTCCACGCGGTGAGGCTGTCAGCCTCGTGGCCGCCCGGTTCGCCGACGACTCGGTCGCGTCCGGTCGATTTGGCTTTGTAGAGGCGCTGATCGGCCAGCGCAAAAACATCGGCAAGGCAGCGGGTTGTCTCGCTGACAGTGGAGATGCCGGCGCTGACGGTGATGTCGAACCGGCTCGTGTTTGCGGATGCCTTGACCGCGTGCCTGATGCTTTCGCCAAGCAGCCTGGCGACCGAATGCGAACGTGAGCAGAGGATGGCGAATTCCTCGCCGCCAATTCTGAACACCTGATCCTCTGGACCGACAATCTCGCCAAGCAGGGCGGCGACGGATTTCAGCACCTTGTCGCCCTCGGCGTGGCCGAAGCGGTCGTTGATCGATTTGAAGTGGTCGACATCGATGACCAAGAGGCTGAGCGGCTTGGCCGTCCGCAGGCTGGCCGCAACAGCGGCTTCGCCGTCGCTGTCGAAGCGTCCTCTGTGCAGCAGACCGGTGAGGCCGTCGCGGCCGACATGCTCGACCAGCGCCTCATAGCGCTCGCGATAGGTCAACGTGTCGAAGATGTCGGATAGTCCACGCGGCGCCGGGATCTGCCGCGCCTCGAACCATCTGATATAAGCGACCAGCATGATGCTGTAGGCAAGCGCCGCCCCCATCTTGGCGAACCAGCCGCCGAAGAAAACCGCGATCGGCGCACCGGTGACGAAGTGCAGCGCGGTGAAAAATCCAGTCTGGTCGAAAGTGAGCACGCAAGCGACGGAGATCAGGATGCGAGAGAACAGCGCCTTGCGCAGATAACGCCCGAGCTTTTCGTAAAGCAGGATGATCAGGATGGCGTCGAGGAAGAGCAGCGTCGTGCCCCACACCATCAGCCAGCCCATCTGGTCGATGAAGCCGATGTCGGGACGTCTGCCGTTGGGAAGCGCTGCGAGCTCGTGCAGGCGCAGGACCAGCACAAGCCCGATCATCAGGGCATTGCCGAGCAGCAGGCCGTAGATCGGCTGCCGGACGGTTGCCGCGTCCTCCTTGATGTAGAGCAGCAGCAGCATCACCAGCTTGCCGGAAAACAGCACCGCGGACCCGGGCGAAACCATGCCGAACGGCAGCGCGACATAGAAGACGCTGGCGAGGTAGGTTTCGAGAAAATGCATGACGCCGAGGGCGCAGACAAACACGCCGAGGCCGATGCGGTGCCTGAAACGGAAAAGCGTGACCATGACGCCGAAGTAGAGAACCGCTTCGGCAAGGAGCAGGAAACTGTTCAGCAACGCCGTCGATCCGATCTTTCTCTGCAGAAATCGCGGCTTGCCGGCGATTCCCCATCCAACACCTTTCTGACGCGGAATGGTTAACCGCAGATTTCGCCGGATTGTCCAGCGAACCGAAAGCGGCGCCAGTTCAATGAGCGTCTTCGGCCCGAATGCAGGCGTGAGGCGCCAAAACAGTTTGCCGTTCGGCGCGGCATCGCCTACATAGCGCCCAACTTCCATTCAATCCGACATTACAGTCGACTTTTCAGGGAAAGCGCGCGTGGCACGCCAGTTCATCTATCACATGGCCGGCCTCAACAAGGCCTATGGCACCAAGAAGGTGCTCGAGAACATCCACCTCTCCTTCTACCCGGACGCGAAGATCGGCATCCTCGGGCCGAACGGCGCGGGCAAGTCGACCATCCTCAAGATCATGGCCGGCATCGACAAGGAGTGGAGCGGCGAGGCGTGGCTGGCCGAAGGCGCCACCGTCGGCTACCTGGCGCAAGAGCCGGCACTCGATCCGAGCAAGACTGTGTTCGAGAACGTCATGGAAGGCGTCGCCGCCAAGACCGCGATCATCGAGCGCTACAACGAATTGATGATGAACTATTCCGACGAGACGGCCGACGAGTCGGCCAAGCTCCAGGACGAGATGGACCGGCTGAACCTGTGGGATCTCGAACAGCAGGTCGAAATGGCGATGGAAGCGCTGGGCTGCCCGCCCAAGGAAGCCGACGTCACCAAGCTGTCGGGCGGCGAGCGGCGGCGCGTCGCGCTATGCCAGCTCCTGCTGCGCCAGCCCGACCTCTTGCTGCTCGACGAGCCGACCAACCATCTCGACGCCGAGACGACGGCCTGGCTGGAAAAGCATCTGCGCGCCTATCCGGGCGCGGTGATGATCATCACCCACGATCGCTACTTCCTCGACAATGTCACCGGCTGGATCCTGGAGCTCGATCGCGGCCGTGGTATTCCCTATGAGGGCAACTACACCAAATATCTCGAAGCCAAAGCCAAGCGGCTCAAGCAGGAAGGCCGCGAGGACGACGCGCGCCAGCGGGCGATCGGCCGCGAGCGCGAGTGGATCCAGTCCAGCCCAAAAGCCCGGCAGACCAAGTCGAAAGCGCGCATCCAGGCGTTCCAGGATCTGCTGGATGCGGCCGACAAGCGGCGCCCGACCGACTCGCAGATTGTCATTCCGCATGGC
>NZ_RZSX01000843.1:0-2726 GCF_004023105.1 Mesorhizobium sp. M5C.F.Ca.IN.020.32.2.1
GACTGGACCGGGCCTGACGATCTGGAAATCAAGATCCTGGAACTGCGCGAAATCACCGACTGGGAAAAGCCGATCTACGTCAAGGTCGGCGGCGCGCGGCCCTATTACGACACAGCCCTTGCGGTTAAGTCAGGCGCCGACGTCGTCGTGATCGACGGCATGCAGGGCGGCACCGCCGCCACCCAGGAAGTGTTCATCGAGAATGTCGGCCAGCCGACGCTTGCCTGCATCAGGCCGGCGGTGCAGGCACTGCAGGATCTCGGCATGCACCGCAAGGTGCAGCTGATCGTCTCCGGCGGCATCCGCAATGGCGCCGACGTCGCCAAGGCGCTGGCGCTCGGCGTCGACGCGGTGTCGATCGGCACGGCCGCACTTGTCGCGCTCGGCGACAACGATCCGCGCTGGGAGGCGGAGTACAACGAGCTCGGCACTACCGCCGGCGCCTATGACGACTGGCATGAGGGGCGCGACCCGGCCGGCATCACCACGCAAGACCCCGAACTAATGAAACGGGTCGATCCGATAGCGGCCGGCCGACGGCTGGCGAATTATCTTAAGGTGATGACGCTGGAGGCGCAGACGATCGCGCGTGCCTGCGGCAAGAACAGCCTGCACAATCTCGAGCCCGAGGATCTCGTCGCGCTGACGATCGAAGCCGCCGCCATGGCCGGCGTACCGCTGGCCGGCACCAACTGGATACCGGGGAAGAACGGCTTCTAAGATATATCAAACCACCAAGAATGCCATAAGCGAGGAACTACAATGGGGAACGATCTCGCCGCCTTTGCCAAAGAGAACGGCGTCAAATATTTCATGATTTCCTACACCGACCTGTTCGGTGGGCAGCGCGCCAAGCTGGTGCCGGCGCAAGCCATCGCCGACATGCAGAAGGACGGCGCCGGCTTTGCCGGCTTTGCCACCTGGCTCGACCTGACGCCGGCGCATCCAGACATGCTGGCGGTGCCGGATCCGGATTCGGTCATCCAGCTCCCGTGGAAGCCGGAAGTCGCCTGGATTGCTGCCAATTGCATTATGGACGAAAAATCGGTCGAGCAAGCGCCGCGCAACACGCTGAGGCGGCTGATTGACGAGGCGGCCGGCGACGGTATGCATGTCAAGACCGGCGTCGAGGCCGAGTTCTTCCTGATCTCGCCGGACGGCAAGAGGATTTCCGACGATTACGACACAGCGTCAAAGCCCTGCTACGACCAGCAGGCGGTGATGCGCCGCTACGATGTCATCGCCGAGATCTGCGACCACATGCTGGCACTCGGCTGGGGCCCCTACCAGAACGACCATGAGGACGCCAACGGCCAGTTCGAGATGAACTGGGCCTTCGACGACGCGCTGGCGACCGCCGACAAGCATTCCTTCTTCAAGTTCATGGTGAAATCCGTTGCCGAAAAGCACGGCCTGCGCGCCACCTTCATGCCAAAACCGTTCCCCGGCCTGACCGGCAATGGCTGCCATGCCCATATCTCGGTGTGGGACAAGGACGGCAAGACCAATGTCTTTGCCGACAACGCCATGGAGCTCGGCCTGTCGGCGAAGGGCAAGAATTTTCTCGGCGGCATCATGAAACATGCCTCCGCACTTGCTGCGATCACCAACCCGACGGTCAATTCCTACAAGCGCATCAATGCGCCGCGCACCATTTCGGGCGCCACCTGGGCGCCGAACTCGGTGACCTGGACCGGCAACAACCGCACCCACATGGTGCGCGTGCCCGGCCCCGGCCGTTTCGAGCTGCGCCTGCCCGACGGCGCGGCAAACCCTTATCTGCTGCAGGCCGTCATCATCGCCGCCGGCCTCGACGGCATCCGCTCGAAGGCCGATCCGGGCAAGCGCTACGACATCGACATGTACCAGTTCGGCCATACGGTGGAGGGTGCGCCGAAGCTGCCGCTCAACCTGCTCGATGCTTTGCGCGAGTTCGACAATGACAAATCGCTCAAGGCGGCGCTGGGTGAGGAATTCTCGTCGGCTTATCTAAAGCTCAAGCACCAGGAATGGAATTCCTATGCTTCCCACTTCACCCAGTGGGAGCGTGACCACACGCTGGATATCTAGAGCATCGGACCGAAAAGTGTGAAGCGGTTTTCGGATGATTCCGATGCGCCAAGAAAGGTGCTGCGTGGCGTGAGCGATCTCGGAATAGATTTATGAAATACTCGATCTTCTCCCTCGCCCGCGCCGCGTTTTCCGGTCACAAGACCTGGCAGCGCACCTGGCGTGACGCCAGCCCGAAGGATCACTACGACGTGGTGATCATCGGCGGTGGCGGCCACGGCCTGGCGACAGCGTGGTTCCTGGCCAGCGAGTACGGCATCAGGAATGTCGCCGTGCTGGAAAAAGGCTGGATCGGCTCCGGCAATGCCGGCCGCAACACCACCATCATCCGCTCCAATTACGGGCTGCCCGGCAACACCGGCTTCTACGAACTGTCGATGAAGCTGTGGGAGCGCATGGAGCAGGATCTCAACTACAACACGATGGTCAGCCAGCGCGGCGTCATCAACCTCTACCATTCCGATGCGCAGCGCGACGCCTATGCGCGGCGCGGCAACACGATGCGCATCAACGGCATCGATGCCGAGCTGCTCGACCTGGCGGCGGTCAAGAAGATGATGCCGTTCCTGAACTTCGAGAATGCGCGCTTTCCCGTGCAGGGCGGCCTGCTGCAGCGGCGCGGCGGCCCGGCGCGCCACGACGCGGTGGTCTGGGGC
>NZ_RZSX01000844.1:0-2717 GCF_004023105.1 Mesorhizobium sp. M5C.F.Ca.IN.020.32.2.1
GACAGCTGCACGACGGTCATCAGGTAGTCACTGCCGAGTCAGGTCTGTCCGCGCTGACTCGCCTTGCGGAATATGAATTCGACCTTGTTCTGTTGGACATACTGATGCCGGACATGAACGGCATCGAGGTGCTCTCGCGATTGAAAGCTGAGCGCTGGTGGCGGCACATCCCGGTCATTATGATATCGGGGCTGAACGAAGTCGACGCCGTGGTCCGCTGCATCGAGGCGGGAGCCGACGACTACTTGCTTAAACCGTTCAATCCGGTCCTGCTGCGCGCCCGGATCAACTCCAGTCTGGAGAAGAAGCGTTGGCGCGACCGCGAGCACCAGTATCTTCAGCGGATCGAGGCGGAAAAGCGGCGGGCCGACTCGCTTCTACATGCCGTCCTGCCCGGTCAAATCGTTGCGCGGCTGCAAGGGGGCGAGGAGATCATTGCGGACCGGTTCGAGGAAGTGACCATCCTTTTTGCCGATATTGTCGGATTCTCGCCTATCGCAGCGAAATTGCCGGCATCCGACCTTATCAAGCGCCTCGACCGGATGTTCAGCATGTTCGATGCGCTGGCGGAGAAGCATTCCGTGGAGAAGATCAAGACAATCGGAGACGCGTATATGGCCGCTTGTGGTCTTCCGGACCCGGCGGCCGATCACGCCGACAGGACCGTGGCGCTGGGAAAATCCATGCTGGACTCGTTGAGGCTCTTCGCGTCGGGCAGCGATAGTTTTCGCGTCCGAATCGGCGTACACACCGGACCGGTGATCGCCGGTCTGATCGGCCGACATCGGTTCGTCTATGATGTCTGGGGCGAAACCGTGAACATCGCAAGCCGGCTCGAGTCCCAGGGCGTAGCCGACCGCATGCAAATCTCGGAGGCAACCAGACGCGCTCTGCACGCCTCTTGGGAGTTAGAACCGCGCTGCACTGTGGAACTGAGAGGCGTCGGCACGATGGAAACCTATCTCGTTCGACACTGATGTCTGATTCCCTCAGGATATTCCGCAAGGCGACGCGTAAGCGAGTAGCTTACGGCACCGGCGTTGAGAGGCTATTACTACCATAGCAATCGCGAATCGAAGAGCAGATTAACCAGCGTCCGTGTCATCATCAGCATGACTGGATTAGGCTCGGCGGACTTGGCTACGACCAACCGTCCCATCCATATCGAATTTAGTTATGGGTTGCTGGCGAGACTGGAGGCCTATGTCGAGACGGGTATTCTATGCTTCCGCCGCATCTCCAAGCGGAAGTTCATCCATCTGTGATGGTCGAGAATAACGCCAGCTATCGCGACACAGTTCATCTCTGGGGTGCTGACCTACCGTGGCACCATAAGTCCGGAACGTGTCCGAGACGCGACCTCCATAGCGATGGCCGCGTAAGTCCGATTATGGCGCTCGTTGCGCGTTCCAATGAACGAGACGTACGACAGGAAACCACCCATCTCGGCCATTGGCGGCAGCCCGCTGATTGAGTTTTGACCCTAAGCGGAATGCGTTTGGATTGAACCGGGCTCTATCTCTTTGTTTTAGCCGCATTTGTGCGACGCCAAGTGATTCCACTTGGCTGCAGAATGCTCGACGTGAAACGCTCTGCCGGGCTGGTCTAAGCCAAATCCATCGGGCTTCGGCGGTCGGCGAGCAAACGGGCAAGGATCGGCCTGATGCGGTTTTCGATCCGCGGCCACGAAGCTGTCGACAGAACAGCCGCATGGTCTTCACTCAGCGCGACCGCGCGCGATGTCGTTGGCTCGTATCGCCGATCAGCGCGTCGGAACCGGATGCTCGCCGCGATAGTCGTAGAAGCCGCGTCCGGTCTTGCGGCCGAGCCAGCCGGCCTCGACATATTTCACCAGCAGCGGGCAGGGGCGGTATTTCGAATCCGACAGGCCGTCATGTAGCACCTGCATGATCGACAGGCAGGTGTCGAGGCCGATGAAATCGGCGAGTTGCAGCGGTCCCATCGGATGGTTGGCGCCGAGCCGCATGGCGGTGTCGATCGCGTCGACCGAGCCGACCCCTTCATAGAGCGTGTAGATCGCCTCGTTAATCATCGGCAGCAGGATACGGTTGACGATGAAGGCCGGAAAATCCTCCGAGACGGTGATCGTCTTGTCGAGATGGTTCACATAGGCCTTTGCCGCTTCGAAGGTCTGGTCCTCGGTGGCGATGCCGCGCACCAGTTCGACCAGCTTCATCAATGGAACCGGATTCATGAAATGGATGCCGATGAAACGCTCCGGCCTGTCGGTCTGCGCGGCGAGACGGGTGATCGAAATCGACGAGGTGTTCGTCGCCAGGATGGCTTCCGGATTGAGTTGCGGGCAGAGCTGGGCGTAGATCTTGCGCTTGACCGTCTCGTCCTCGGTCGCCGCTTCGATCACCAGATCGGCAGCCGCAAGGTCGGCCATGGTGGGCGCTGCCGAAATGCGCGCCATCGCTTCGTTGCGCAGCTTTTCCTCGAGTTTGCCGGAGCCGACCTGGCGGGCCATGTTGCCGCTGATCGTGGCGATGCCCTTTTCGATGCGGTCGGGTGAGATGTCGTAGACCAGCACCTTGTAGCCCGCAAGCGCGGACACATGGGCGATGCCGCCGCCCATCTGGCCCGCGCCGATGATGCCGATCGTCTCGATCTTGTTCATTACACCGATCCCGTCAAAAGGCCTTTGCGGCCTGCTTTTTGTGCGGTGCAAACTAAAAGGGCGGGGCGACTTCGTC
>NZ_RZSX01000845.1:0-2712 GCF_004023105.1 Mesorhizobium sp. M5C.F.Ca.IN.020.32.2.1
GACCAGGGCAGCGGCGCCCGCATCGGCCGCGACCTGCTCGAACAGACGCTGCTCGCCTATGACGGCATTCGCCAGGGATCGCGGCTGACACAGGCCATACTCGCCATCTTCCGCAACAATCCCGAGGATTTGGTCGAGTTCACCACCAACGCCAAGCCGGGCGATTTCGGCGGCTTCGCGCCCAAGGTCTTCGAGCATGCCGAAAAGGGCGATGTCGTCGCCAACTGGATCCTCGACAAGGCGGTCGCCGATGTCGAGGCCGCACTTGGCGTGCTCGATCTCGGCAGCAACGATCCGCTCTGCTTGCTCGGCGGACTGGCGCCGCTCTATGCACCACGCCTGTCGGCGCGCTACCGGGCGCTGCTGAAGCCGCCGCTCGACGATGCGCTGGGCGGCGCGGTGCAGATGGCGGTTCGTGTCTTCTCGATGACTGCGGAGGGGGCACGATGAGCGAAGCCGCCGACCAGATCTTCGCGACCCTGAAACACTCGGCGCAAAGCGGCGCACCGCTTTATCTGCAGCTCAGGAAGAGCATCGAGGACGCGGTCAATCGCGGCCTGATCGGACCGGGCGACGCGCTGCCTTCCGAGCGCGACATCGCCAGCATGGCGGACATTTCGCGCGTCACCGTGCGCAAGGCGGTGCAGGACCTGGTCAAGGGCGGCATCCTCGTCCAGCGCCACGGCTCCGGCACCTTCGTCGCGCCGCGTATGGAGCGCGTCGAGCAGTCGCTGTCGCGGCTGACGTCCTTCACCGAGGACATGGCGCGGCGCGGCATGGCTGTCCGTTCAGCCTGGCTCGATCGCGGCCTCTATGCGCCCTCGCCGGACGAGATGATGGTGCTTGGCCTGTCGTCGAACGAGCTGGTGGCACGCGTAGCGCGCCTGCGCATCGCCAACGATACGCCGCTGGCGATCGAACGCGCCGCACTGTCGGCCAGCGTGCTGCCGGACCCGGCAGGAATTGGGTCGTCGCTCTATGCGGCGCTGGAAACGACCGGCTTCCGGCCGGTGCGGGCGGTGCAGCGCATCTCCGCGGCCAATCTCGGCGACGACGACGCGCGCCTGCTCGAAGTGCCGCCAGGCATTGCCGGGCTGCACATCGAGCGCATTTCCTATCTGGCGAGCGGCAAGGTTATCGAATTCACCCGCTCCATCTACAGAGGCGACGCCTATGATTTCGTCGCCGAACTCCGGCTGAGCGGGCCGGGCGAAGAGGGCCGGCCATGAGCGCGACGAGCAGCCAAAAGGGTGACACCCATATGCGGCGCGAGATCGAGGAGATCCCGGAGGCCACCGCGCGCCTGCTCGACGGCTCGGCAGCGGTGCTGACGGAGGCCGGGCGCGGCATTCGCGAGCGCGATCCGCAGTTCGTCGTCACCGTGGCGCGCGGCTCCTCCGACCATGCCGCCACCTTCATGAAGTATGCCGTGGAGCTGACCGCCAGCCTCGCCGTCGCTTCGGTCGGCCCATCGATCGCCTCGATCTATGGCGCCAAGCTCAAGCTCGGCGGCTCGGCTTGCCTGGCGATCTCGCAGTCGGGCAAGAGCCCGGACATCGTCGCCATGGCGCAGGCCGCGAGAGCCGGCGGTTCGCTGACCGTCGCCATCACCAACACCGCCGATTCGCCGCTGGCGCGGGCCTCCGATTATGCGATCGACATTCTGGCCGGCCCGGAACGCAGCGTCGCCGCGACGAAGACCTTCGTCAATTCGGCCGTCGCCGGCCTCGCTTTGATGGCGCATAGCACCGGCGACGACAAGTTGCTGGCGGCGCTCGCCCATTTGCCGGAACATTTCCGCAAGGCGATCGCCTGCGACTGGATGGCGCTGGCCAGCGCCCTTGAGACGCCGAAATCGCTGTTCATCCTAGGTCGCGGTCCGTCCGCTGCGATCGCCAATGAAGCAGCGCTTAAGTTCAAGGAAACCTGTGCCATGCACGCCGAGGCCTATAGTGCTGCCGAAGTGATGCATGGCCCGCTGGCACTGGTCGGGCCTGATTTCCCGGTGCTGGCGCTCGCCGCCCGCGATGCTTCCGAGCCGTCGGTTGCCGAGGCCGCCGACAGCCTGGCGGCCAAGGGCGCGGCCGTCTTTGTGACCTCAGACAAGGCGAAAAGTGCTCAGCACCTGCCGCATGTCGCCACCGGCCATCCGCTGACCGACCCGCTGGCGCTGATCGTGTCTTTCTATGGCTTCGTCGAGGCCTTTGCCCGCCATCGCGGCCTCGACCCGGACACGCCGCCCAATCTGCGCAAGGTGACGGAAACCATATGAGCGACCGTTTTGCCCTGACTGGGGCCCGGATATTCGACGGCGACGACTGGCACGACGATGCCGCGCTTGTCGTGCGTGACGGCCTCGTCGAAGCCATCGTTGCCGTCGGCGCCGTTCCATCCGGTGTCGAGCGTATTGAAACCGGCGGCGGCATGCTTGCGCCGGGCTTCGTCGACCTGCAGGTTAATGGCGGCGGCGGGGTCATGCTCAACGACCATCCTGATGTCGCCTCGATCGAAACCATCTGCCGGGCGCACGCGCCGTTCGGCACGACCGCGCTGTTGCCGACGCTGATCACCGACACGCCTGAGATCACCGCGGCGGCGGTTGCCGCCGGAGCGGAGGCCGGAAAGCAAAAGGTGCCTGGCTTTTTGGGCCTGCATCTCGAAGGCCCGCATTTGTCGATCGCCCGCAAGGGCGCGCATGATCCGGCGCTGATC
>NZ_RZSX01000846.1:0-2710 GCF_004023105.1 Mesorhizobium sp. M5C.F.Ca.IN.020.32.2.1
GAATTTCTCCTGGCGCCGACGCATCGACGACAGCGAACGCGCACGCGCATCCTCATCGGAAAGTGCGGCATTCAGCGTCAGCTTGCCGCGGCGGCGATCTTCCTCGCCTTTGGTCGGCTTAGCCGGGCGTGCCACTTCGGGCGTGACCGGACGGCGCACCGGGGCACCGGCGCCGGTCCGCTTCGGCTTGATGTCCTCGTCGTCGACTGTCGCCAGTTCGGCGGCCAGCGGCGCGCGGCGACGCGCCTCTTCCTCGGCACGCCGGCGGGACTCGGCCTCGGCCTGCAGCCGGGCTTCTTCCTCGGCCTGGCGGCGCGCGGATTCCTCGCGCTCGCGACGGCGGCGCTCTTCATCCTCGGCGCGGCGCTTGGCCTCGTCGATGGCGCGCTGGCGATCCTCGACATCGCGCACCTTCGAACCCTCAAGGGCCCGGCGGCGCGCCTCCATCTCATTGCGCGACAATTCGTTCAGCACCATGCCGCCGCGTTCGACCGGCGGCGGAGGCAGCGGCGCCTTGGGCGCTTGCTGCACAACGGGCGCTGCCGCGACCGGCGGCTTCGGCGTGAACACGGACACAGGGGCAGCGGCCGGCTCCGGCTTGTCGCCGGGCAGCGAGAACTTGCGCTTCTTAGTCTCGACCACGACCGCCTTGGTGCGGCCATGCGAGAAGCTTTGGCGCACGGTGCCCTGTTCCGTACCGGGGCGCTTCAGCGTCAAGGTCTTCTTCGGCGTCACACTCAACGTCTTGTCGTCGCCCGATTTCGTATCGCTCATTCCATGTCCTCTGCGGCATCATCTTCGTCAGCAACGGCCGCAAGCATTGCCAGATCGTCCGGGGAACCGCCCCGATACCGGTCGAGCGCAACCATGCGCTTCTGGACCGCCCTGCCCGCGTCTCCCGCGAGAACGGCAGCATGTATCACATTTGTACCCCCCAATGCCAAGCTCAACTCGGCCTCGGAGAAAAGTTTGTAGGCGAGGATGGCGGGGCCGCCAAGCCGGACGGTTGCCCGTCGCGCCTGGCGGATCTTGCGGACGCCGTCATCTGACGCTTCGGTCGCATGCAACACGAAAAGCGCCAGCCCACCACGCACCGCGCTCTCGACCTTGGTGGCGCCGAGCGCGATCGCACCTGCCTTGCGGGCAAGACCGAGCATGCCCAGAGCGGATCTGGAAAGCAGCCCGTCAACCATGCCGCCGAGATCGGTCGGCACAGTCACCTGCGCCTTGAAGGCGCGAGCGAACAGGTTTTTCGCTGCCGCCTTGTCGATATGTAGGCGGTCGGCCGTCACCCAGCAACCGCGGCCGGGCAGGTTTTTCTTGATATCCGGAACGACGGCCGAATCCGGGCCGACGACGAAGCGGATCAATTCATCCGGTTCGACCTGTCTGCGCGTGACGATGCAAGTGCGATCGTTCATCTCGTCCAAGGGCGGGTTGTGTGCGATGCGGTTTCACCTCACGCACCAACGGCTTCGTCAGCCGGCACGTCTTCGGCTGCAAGCTCGTCTTCGGTGATCCAGCCGGCCTTGAGGCGGGCGGCCAGAACCATCTGCTCGGCATCCGCGCGCGACACGCCGTGACTGGCGAGCACGCCGGGGAACACCTTCGTTTCGCCGTCCTTGCGTTCTTTCCAGCCGGTCAGGTCATCGGCCGCATAGCCGGCGAAATCCTCGATCGTCTTCACGCCGTCCTCGCCGAGCGTCACCATCATGGCGGTGGTCACGCCAGGAATCTCACGCAACTCGTCCTTGACGCCCAGCGCCTTGCGCTTCTCGTCATGCTCGGCTTCGATCTTCTCCAGATACTCGCGGGCGCGGGCCTGGATTTCCGAGGCGGTGTCCTCGTCGAAGCCGTCGATCGACGCGATCTCGTCGGCATCGACATAAGCGACTTCCTCGACGCTGGTAAAGCCTTCGGAGGCGAGCACCTGGCCGACCATCTCGTCGACGTTGAGCGCATCCATGAACAGCGCCGAGCGTTCGACGAACTCCTTCTGGCGGCGCTCGCTCTCTTCCTGCTCGGTCAGGATATCGATATCCCAGCCGGTGAGCTGCGAGGCGAGCCGGACGTTCTGGCCACGGCGGCCGATGGCCAGCGACAGCTGGTCGTCCGGCACCACGACTTCGATGCGTTCGGCATCCTCGTCAAGCACGACCTTGGCGACTTCCGCTGGCTGCAGCGCGTTGACGATGAAGGAAGCAGCCGAAGGCGACCACGGAATGATGTCGATCTTCTCGCCCTGCAATTCGCCGACCACCGCCTGAACGCGGCTGCCGCGCATGCCGACGCAGGCGCCGACAGGATCGATGGAACTGTCACGCGAGATGACGGCGATCTTGGCGCGCGAACCCGGATCGCGGGCGACCGACTTGATCTCGATGATGCCGTCGTAGATTTCCGGCACTTCCATGGTGAACAGCTTCGCCATGAACTGCGGATGGGTGCGCGACAGGAATATCTGCGGACCACGCTGCTCGCGGCGCACGTCGTAGACATAGGCGCGGACGCGATCGCCATATTTGTAGTTCTCTCGCGGGATCAGCTCGTCGCGGCGGATGATCGCCTCGCCACGGCCGAGATCGACGATGACGTTGCCGTATTCGACGCGCTTGACGGTGCCGTTGACGATCTCGCCGATGCGGTCCTTGTACTCGTCATACTGGCGGTCGCGCTCGGCCTCGCGCACCTTCTGCACGATGACCTGCTT
>NZ_RZSX01000847.1:0-2709 GCF_004023105.1 Mesorhizobium sp. M5C.F.Ca.IN.020.32.2.1
TGCACGTTGCTCGCGTTTATCTGCGGGTCAGTACGCAAGGGCAGGATCTCGATCGCCAGGAATCGATCATCGCTGAGGCGAGGGATGCCGGGTACTACATCGCCGGCGTCTACCGCGAGAAGGCATCCGGCGCTCGCGCCGACAGGCCGGAGCTGCTTCGTCTCATCGCAGACCTTCAGCCGGGGGAGGTTGTCGTTGCGGAGAAGATAGACCGCATCAGTCGTCTGCCTTTGCCTGAAGCTGAAAAGCTGATCGAAACAATTCGGAATAAGGGTGCTCGTCTTGCCGTACCTGGTGTGGTGGATCTTAGCGACATCGCGGCCAGCGCTGACGGCGTTGCCAAGATCGTGCTCGAGTCCATTCAGCAAATGTTGCTGAAGCTCGCCCTGCAAATGGCTCGAGACGACTTCGAGGATCGCCGCGAACGCCAGAGGCAAGGCATCGAATTGGCAAAGGCGGGCGGGAAATATGCTGGACGCCAAGCTGACCTGGTGACACACGAACGCATCATTGTCTTGCGGTCTGGCGGCAACAGTATCAGCAGGACGGCGAAGCTGACCGGCTGCAGCGAAGCGCAGGTGAAGCGCGTCTGGGCTCGACATCAGAAGGACAGCGGGAAGCAGGAAATGTTGTCGCAAAAGTTGAATTCTGCGACGGTGCAAAAGTCAGTTTCAAAACCGTCGCTTTGATCGGGAGTTTCGCGATAAGGGAAGGTCGCGATCGATGGTTTTCTTCCGTAGCTTCCCTCGATCGGAACGAGAAAGAAGCGCCATAGGCAGGCATTCGCGCCGGGGCGCGGCGAAGGTCGCGATCCGACTCCGCAGGGCGACAATCGAAGAGTTCCTTAAGCCAACATCACGACAGCAGTCAGAGGTTCATTTGAACATTCCCCTCAACCTATCCCACCAGCCGGCCTCGGGCTTTGCCGGTTTCTGGATGTTGTTGGTGAGGCCGTTGATGTAAAGGACCATGTTGAGCGGTTCGAAGCGCATGCCGTGGAACTTGGCGGCGAAGCGCCCGCCGCGGTCGATGACGTGGGTCACCACGCCATGCATCTGCTGCCCGAGGTCGAGCGGCTCGAAACGTACATTGTATTCCTCCGAGAGTTTTCGCGTCGTGTCCTCCGGCTGGCCGGGCTTTATGGTCAGGAACTTCCAGTTGCGCGCGTCCAGCCCGTGCAGCGGACCGTACCCCTCGAGCACCTCGCGCGTATCCTTGGCCGGGTCGGTCGTGACCGTCAGGAACTGCACCCTGTCCTTCATCAGCGTATCGTTGACCTTCTTCTGAATCTCGGCGATCAACTCGGAATGCAGGGGACAAAAATCCGTACAACTCGCGAAGATGAAGTTCAGCACCACGACCTTGTCGGCGAAGTCGGAAAGCCGTACGACGTTGCCGGCGGCGTCCGCCAGTTCGAACGGCGGCGCGGCCGGCTCGTCGATCGCCTGGAAGAACTTCTCCTCGCTGCCCATCATCTCGTCGAGATCGGCGCCCGGATGGTGGGCCAGCGCCGGGGCCGCAAGGACGAGCGCAAGGGACACAACAAGCAATATTTTCGCTTTCATGGACAATGTTTCCGGTTGAGGGAGGCATTCGGCGCGCCTGCGGTCTGGACTGGTCTCACTGGGTCTTCTCCCGTTCCTGGCGGCTCATCTGTGCTTGATAGGCGCGTTCCCGCTCGGGCCATGTGCTTTTGATGAAGGCCAGAACAGCCCGGATTTCCTCGTCAGTGAGAACATTCCCGAAGCCCGGCATGTCGCTTCGGTAGCCGCCGCCGACGACCGCGGCCGGTCCTTCTTTGGTGATGCGGAAGAGCACACCATCGGGGTGATGCCAGGTGTGGCCGATGGCGTCGTGCGGCGGCGCCGGCATCCGTCCCGAAGGCAGCGGGCTTTTCCAGTCGCGTTGACCTTCGAGGTTTGCACCGTGGCAGGAGGCGCAGTGCTCGGTATAGATAGTCTTGCCGAGTGCAATGGTGGCGGCCGAAGCTTCGTCGCCGGCCATCCGGTCGGTGAGCCGAGGCCATGTCCAGGCCAATCCAAGGCCTGCCGCCGCCACGCCGAGCATCGATAGGAGAACCGACGCCCTTCTCATTTGCCGCCGCTGAAGAACAGGTATTTGACGAGCGCCGCCGCCCCGAGGACCAGCACGATGACGACAAGCAGCCACACCAGGCCCATGCCGAACATCATGCCGCTCATTCCTTCCATCATCGCGGCCTCCTATTCCCTGGCGTAGACGCCGCCGGTCCCGCCAGACTTCTGGATTTCGAGAATCTCGAAGGGCGCTTCCTTGGTGCCGGTCATGCCGGGCGAGCCCATCGGCATGCCGGGCAGCGTCACGCCCTTGATGTCAGGGCGCTCAGTCAAGAGCTTGTTGACCGTGCCGACCGGCACATGGCCGCTCACCACGTAGCCGTCGATGAAGGAAAGATGGCAGCCCTCGGCTTCCGCCGGAATGCCCTCTTCGCGGCTCATGGCGGAAAGGTCGTGCGTCGGCTTGACGGTGACCGCGAAGCCGTTCTCCCGCAAATAATCGGCATAACCTTCGCAGCAGCCGCATTGCGGGTTTTTGTAGAGGGTAACGTCCCTTTCACCGGCGAACGCGGGAACGGCACCCGAGAGGATCGAGCCGAGGACAAGAACTTTCAGAATATTGGACATTTTGCTTCTCCTTTCGGGATTGTTGGCGAGTCAGGCGACGCGGAAG
>NZ_RZSX01000848.1:0-2708 GCF_004023105.1 Mesorhizobium sp. M5C.F.Ca.IN.020.32.2.1
GCCGGCGGGCTGAGCCCGCTCGTCATCTATGGCTGGTTCAAGTGCAAGGTGAGCGACGACGGTTCGGGCTGGATGCTGGAAAAAATCACCGGTTCGCAGCGCACCAAGGGGCGTTTCTTCGACGACGGCGAAAAGCGCTCGATCTATCTCGGCTCCCTTTCTGTCAACGACGATCCTGCAAAACCCTATGGCGGCGGCCCGCAAAGCGATCAGGTCGGCTATACCTTTCGCAACCGCGCCAACGAATGGCGCATCGAGTTCCCGGCGCCCTATTACGAATCGAAGCTCGACATCCTTGAATTCAAGCGCTGAGCGCGCGATCCCTGGCTTGCGGCGGCTGCGGCAGGTGCGCGGCAAGCCTGAGGCAGGCGATATGATTTCAAGCCACGCGCTGCGGCAGGCGGCATTCTCACGCGATAGCATCGAGGCGGTCAGGGATGCGCAGCCGGCAAGCTTGCCATATCATATCCCGGGCCTGCCCTCGAAACAGTGGTCATCCTACGATCTGGTTCTATTTCTGGACCGGCTTAAAAACCTGCGTCTGTTACCGAGCGCCGATTTACCGGACGGCGCCCCGGCGATAAGCTTGCCGGTATGAGCGAAATCGACCACCGCACCATCATCGCCAGCCTTTCGGTCGAGGATCGTCGCGACCTCACCGCCAAACTGGACAGGCCCGGCATTGTCCGGCTGACCGTTCACGGCGGGCTGGTTGTCGTGCTGGGCGTGCTGATCGCCGCCCGGATTCCGTTCTGGCCCATTCTCATGCTGCCGCAGGGGGTCCTGATCGTCTTCTTCTTCACGCTGTTGCACGAGACCATCCACGAAACGGCCTTCAGGACGGCGTGGCTCAATCGGACCATCGCCACCGTGACCGGCTTCCTGATCCTGCTGCCGCCGGCCTGGTTCCGCTATTTCCATTTCGCGCACCACCGCCACACGCATGATCCGGACAACGACCCCGAACTGATGGCGCCGAAACCGGAGACCGTAGTCCAGTACCTGCGTTATCTCTCCGGCGTCCCCTACTGGACCAGCATGGCGCGCGTGATCGTCGTCAACGCGGCCGGCCGCTACCGCGACGGCTTCGTGCCGGAAAAGGGCCGCGACAAGGTGATTTCGGAAGCACGCTTATTTCTGACCGCCTATGCGGTGCTGCTGATGATCTCACTGGCTGTGCAGTCGTCGCTGCTGCTGTGGGTTTGGATTGTGCCGGTGCTCGTCGGCCAGCCCTTCTTGCGGGCCTATTTGTTGGCCGAGCACGCGCTTTGCCCGCATGTCGCCAACATGCTCGAAAACACCCGCACCACCTTTACCACGCGGCTGGTGCGCTTCGTGGCGTGGAACATGCCGTACCACTCCGAGCACCATTCCTATCCGGCCGTTCCCTTTCACCGCCTGCCGCGTTTCCATCAGATCGTCGCCGAACACCTGCGAACAACCGAGCGAGGCTATATCCGCTTCCACAGGAAGCTTGTCGGCAGCTTCGATCGTCGCACCGGCTGATCCAAACCATATATCGAAAACTCTCACCTTTCCTTTTGCGGCCTCCAATTGCGTCGCTTTTGAATGCGCGCGCGTCGTCCCATAACAAGCAGCCCAACAGCGCTTCCGGCAATGCTCCGAACCACTGCATCGGCCCGAAAATCGGAATCGATCTCCGGAAAAGTACGATGCAGCTGAGCCAAAGTAGTAGAGCGTCCTTTCCGATTGGACGCACGGCGCTCTACGGGAGTAGGAATTCATGGCCGATCTGATCGTCGTCTACTGGCGCGACATCCCCGCCCAGGTCATCGTCAAGAAAGGCCGGCAGAACGCCAAGCGCGAATTGCCGCTGCGTTTCACCGAGGCGATCGACATGTGTGCGATGCGCACCGGCGCCGGCGGCACCGACGACTACCTGGCCGAATGGCGCAAGGCCGACCCCGTGCCGGTCAGCGATGATCTTGAAGGCGAGGCTGAAAAAGCCCTTCAGGACATCGACGCGAAATACGACCGCGAACGGCTGGTCGCTCTGGTTAAAGCGGGCGGGAAAGAAGATGTCTGAAACGACCCCGGCGATTACCCAGGCCACTCTGGTCAAGAAGGCAGCGCCGAAATCCGACTACAAGCCGGCCGACGTGTCGCCGCAGCGGCGCGTGCAGCGCTCCTTCGCGGTCAGGCTGTGGTCCGTCCGCCACTCGCGACTCCTCGAATGGTTCTACGCCAAGTTCTCCGACATGTTTTTGCTCCTCCATCCGCTGTGGAAGCGCATCGGTTACGGCCGCGTCGAAGGTCCGATCAAATTTGTCGAAAAACGCGTCAAGGGTTTTATGTTCGACTGCCGCATGTGCGGCCAGTGCATCCTTTCTTCTACCGGCATGTCGTGCCCGATGAATTGCCCCAAGCAATTGCGCAATGGCCCCTGCGGCGGTGTGCGCGCCAACGGCAATTGCGAGGTCGAGCCTGATATGCCGTGCGTTTGGGTCAAGGCCTGGGAAGGTTCACGCTACATGGTGCATGGCGACAAGATTCTCGACGTGCAGAAGCCCGTCGACCAGTCGCTGCGTGAGACCTCGGCATGGCTGCGGGTGACGGCACAGGCTGCCGCCGCCCGCGAAGCCTCGCGCAACACCTCTAACCCTGGAGCATCGGCATGATCGGCCGCCAGCGCGACGAGACCCCGGCCGGCATCCACCTGCCACTCGATCCCCTGCCCGGCCACACCT
>NZ_RZSX01000849.1:0-2698 GCF_004023105.1 Mesorhizobium sp. M5C.F.Ca.IN.020.32.2.1
TTCTCGAACAGCGCCTTGGTCGCCTTGTCCAGGTCCTTGGCTTTGTCGGCGGCGAAGGTCGCCAACATCTTCTGCAGCATGGTGATGTCGGCGCCGCCAGAGAAACTATCCTTGCCGGAGGTGATCACCGCCCCCTTTATCGCCGCGTCACTCGCCACCTTGTCGACGATGGCGTTCAGTTCCAGCATCGCTTCTTCGGTGAAGACGTTCATCGAGCGGCCAGGCATATCCCAGGTGACCAGCGCGATGCCGTCAGCGTCGATGTCGAGGGTGAAGTTGGTGTAGCTCATCGTCTTTCTCCCGTCAGACGCGTTCGATGATCGTTGCGGTGCCCATGCCGGCGCCGATGCAGAGCGTCACCAGCGCGGTGTTCAGGTCGCGGCGCTCCAGTTCGTCCAGCACCGTTCCGAAGATCATCGCACCTGTGGCGCCGAGCGGATGGCCCATGGCGATGGCGCCGCCATTGACGTTGATCCTATCGTGCGAAATGTCGAAAGCCTGCATGTAGCGCAGCACCACCGAGGCGAACGCCTCGTTGAGCTCGAATAGGTCGATGTCCGACAGCTTCATCCTGGCGCGCTTCAGCAGCTTCTCGGTCACGTCGACTGGACCGGTCAGCATCAGCACCGGTTCCGAGCCGATATTGGCGAATGCTCGGATGCGCGCGCGCGGCTTCAGGCCGAGCGACTTTCCAGCCTTCTTTGAGCCGAGCAGAACGGCCGCCGCGCCATCGACGATGCCGGACGAATTGCCGGCGTGGTGGACGTGATTGACCTCCTCCACCTCGGGATGCTTCTGCACCGCGACGGCATCGAAGCCGCCCATTTCGCCGGGCATGACGAAGGACGGGTTGAGTGCGGCCAGCGACTGCATATCGGTCGAAGGCCGCATGTGCTCGTCGTGGTCGAGGATGATCAGGCCGTTCTGATCCTTGATCGAGATCACCGAATTCTTGAAGCGGCGTTCGCCCCAGGCTTTGGCGGCGCGCTTCTGGCTCTCGACCGCATAGGCGTCGACGTCGTCGCGTGAAAAGCCGTATTTCGTGGCGATCAGATCGGCCGAGATGCCTTGCGGCACAAACCAGCCCGGCAGGCCGACCGAAGGATCCATGAACCAGGCGCCGCCGGATGCGCCCATGCCGACGCGCGACATCGATTCGACGCCGCCGGCGATGACGATCTCGTCGGCGCCTTGCGCGATCTTGGCCGCGCCGAAATTGATGGCGTCCAGGCCAGAGGCGCAGAAACGCGAGATCTGCATGCCGGGCGCTTTCGTGTCGTAACCTGCCTCGAAGGCGGCGGCACGCGGAATGACAGAACCCGCCTCGCCGACCGGGTCGACGCAACCGAAGATAATGTCGTCGATGGTGCCGGTATCCAGCCCATTGCGGTCGCGGATCGCCTCAAGCACCTTGGCGCCGAGCCGCACCGCCGGCACCTCGTGCAGCGAGCCATCCTTCTTGCCCCTGCCGCGTGGCGTTCGCACTGCGTCATAGACATAAGCTTCGGCCATTGGTGATCTCCTGTGATCTAGAATCGGGGTTCGACCACCACTTCGGTCCGCACCGAATTGGCGATGAAACAGGCGTCATGCGCCTTGTGGTGAATGCTCTCGATTGTAGCTACGTCCGCGTCGCATTCGACGAGCGGACGAAGGGTTACATGTGTGATGGCCGTGCGCCCTTCAGCATTCTTGGCCATCAGGCCTTCGGCTTCATCGTGATAAGATCGGACACTGACCTTAGCGCGTTTTGCCAGGTCCAGGAACCAGAGCATGTGGCAAGAAGAAAGCGAAGCGACGAACAGTTCTTCCGGATCAACGTTTTTTGCATCGCTGAAAGGTGCCGCCACGATCGTCGGCGATGCGGAAGCGGAGACGGCCGCGCCGCCATCAAAATGAAGTTCATGGACGCGGGAATACCGGCCGGAGAGGAAATCCTCCCCTGCTCCCGGCTTCCAGCGAAGCTCAGCAAAATGCTTCGACATGCGACCTCCTAAAGGCTCCGCCCGATCAGCAATTTCATGATCTCGTTGGTGCCGCCGTAGATGCGCTGGACGCGGGCGTCGCGGAACATGCGGGCGATCGGATACTCATTCATGTAGCCATAGCCGCCATGCAATTGAAGGCACTCGTCGACGACTTTTCCCTGCAGGTCGGACAGCCAGTATTTGGCCATCGAGGCCGTCACCGGGTCGAGGCCACCATTGACATGGCGGGCGACGCAGTCGTTGTAGAAGACCCGGCCGATGGTTGCTTCGGTCTTCAGTTCGGCGAGCTTGAACTGGGTATTCTGGAATTCGATAATCCCCTTGCCGAAGGCTTTGCGCTCCTTGACGTAGTCGATGGTCAACGCCAGCGCCCGCTCGATCATGGCGATGGCGCCGGTGCCGATCTGCAGCCGCTCCTGCGGCAATTGCTGCATGAGCTGGACGAAGCCCTGGCCTTCCTCGTGGCCGAGCAGATTGGAGGTCGGCACGCGCATATCGTTGAAGAACAGTTCCGACGTGTCGTTGGCCTTGAGCCCGATCTTGTCGAGGTTGCGGCCGCGCTCGAACCCTTCCACCTCGCCGGTCTCGACGACGATCAGCGAAGTGCCCTTGGCGCCCTTCTCCGGATCGGTCTTGGTGACGACTATGATGAAATTGGCGAGCTGGCCGTTGGTGATGAAGGTCTTCGAGCCGTTGACCTTGTACTGGTT
>NZ_RZSX01000084.1:0-11668 GCF_004023105.1 Mesorhizobium sp. M5C.F.Ca.IN.020.32.2.1
ATAAGGATGATCGCCGCGGCGATCATCCTTATCTCCCTCATCGGCGGGCGCATTATTCCGAGCTTCACGCGCAACTGGCTCGTCCGCGAAAACTCGGGCAGGCTTCCGGCGCCTTTCGACCGTTTTGACATGGCATCGATAGCCATCTCGGTCGCCGCGCTGGGTGCATGGACGGTCATCCCGGACAGCAGCACCTCAGGACTGCTTATGGCAGCTGCCGCAATCTGCCAGGCATGGCGTTTGTCGCGCTGGGCGGGAGAGCGCACCATGCGCGATCCACTCGTGCTTGTGCTCCATGCCGCATACGCCTTTGTGCCGGTCGGTCTTGCCTTGGTCGCGGCGTCGATCTTCTTTCCCAACGCCGTGCCCGCTGCGGCGGGGTTCCACGCCCTTGGCGCCGGCGCGATCGGCTCGATGACGCTTGCTGTAATGGCCCGCGCAACGCTGGGACACACTGGGCGAGAGCTCAAGGCAGGAAAAGGAACCTCGTTTGTCTTCGCGGCCATCCTTGTGGCGGGATCATTGAGAACCCTGGGCGCCTTCGTCCCTGATGACGGTGTGATCCATCTGGCCGGCGCCGCATGGGTGGCTGCATTTGCCGGTTTCATCCTGGTCTACGGAACCGCATTGATGGGGCCAAAGGCGCAGTGAATCGGGCGGCGGCAGGCCCGCGACGGTGGACAGAACCTGTGGAACTGCCTCCATTTGTCAGATGCCGAGTTACCCGAGGATCAGCTTTCTCCACCCCGGTCGGTCCCGCACCAACCTGAATCCCAGATTGTCGGGAGGCGTTCCAACGGCACAGCCCCCGCTTTTGCCGTCGCTGACGAAGTTCGACATGTAGGTCCTGTGAAATCCTTCAACGACATGGACGCCGCAATTGTCGAGGGAACTCGCAACCCCAGTTCCATCCGCCGCCAGTGTTGCGCGGACGTAGCATGTCGATGTCCACTCCCAGACGTTGCCGGAAAGATCGGCGAGACCACGGGAGTTCACGCCAAAGGAGCCTTGGCTCCTCGGCATTGGGTCCGGGCTGCGATCGAGTTGGGCCTCGGCCTTGTAGCGGGCAAGCCAACGCTTGGCGGGGTTGTTGGCGTCGGCTTGTACCCCCTCAAATCCGCCTCTGAAACGCTCTGCTGCCGCAAAGGCCCATTCATAGTCTGTAGGCAGCCGCCAGTAATCGCCGGTCGCTTGAGAATACCACCGGGCATAGGCGCTGGCATCGAGATAACTCACTCCGGTCACCGGCGCATTGGGCGGGATCTCACGTGTCTCCTGTGGCGACTGGCAGGCACCGGCCTTCACACAGTCAGCATAGTCGGCCACGCTGACCTGATAGGTCATGATTTCGATGGGCTTGTTGAACCGTCGCTTGAGGCGGGGATTGGCTTGCGGGTGTTCGCCCCGCAGGAACTCGCCCGGCAGGGAATAGGTGATCGAACCGGGAGGCAAGGTGATCGTGATGGCGACAGGGTGGGATTGTCGATGTCCACTCCAGCCGACGGCGAGTTGGGACAAGCCCACCGGAACCGCTGCGGCCGCGATAGCGACCGTGGCAACCTTCAGGATGGAAAGCGGCATGGCTTTTTGTCCATACCCGGACAGCGATGCTGTCCGGGTAATTGCGGTGTCGTCAGTTTGTGGCGATGGCTTTAGGAGCCTCGACCTGCGTCATCAGGTCGTCATTCCACTCACCTTCGACCATGAAATGAGCCGTGGCTCCGAGTTCCACAGCCTCGATCAGATTGTGGTTCACGTAGGCGTAGACCCCCGGCTGCAGGAAGGTGTAGAGCGCCGCGCCCGCCGATCCGCCGCGAATGAACCAGGTTTCCAGATCCTTGGCCGGCGTGTTGGCGAATTTGCCCTCTTCCCAGACGTAATCGCCGTGACCGCCAATCAGGTGCGGGCGCGTATCGCGGTTGGCTTGCGAATGGACGATCAATACCGTTTCGCCAACATTCGCCTTCATCGCGTTGTCGCCGGTCAGTGAACCGGCCTTGCCGTTGAACACCACATGTGTCGGGATCAGTCCGCGCATCACTTTCATCATATCGTCGTAACCGTCGCCGGCCGTTTCATAGCTCTTGAAGTTGCCGTTCTCGTCACGCGGGATATAGAAGTCGTTTTCGCCGATATAGAAGATCCTGTCGTATTTGACGCGGCTTGCCCTCGTCGTTCTTCAGGCCATCTCGCGGCAGGACCATGATCGCGCCGCTCATTCCGGATACAACATGCCAGGGGATCATCGAGCCGCCGGGCGCGCAGTGATAAACGAATGTTCCCGAGCGGGTAGCCTTGAAACGCAGGGTCACCTGCTCGCCGGGATTGACCAGCGTGAGCTCGCCGCCGCCCAGCGCTCCGGTTGCGGCATGGAAATCGATATTGTGAGCGAGCGTATTGGTATCCGGATTGATGAGCGTCAACTCGACATAGTCGTCCTGGTGCACGACCATCAGTGGGCCGGGAACTGAGCCGTTATAGGTCATGGCATTGAGCGTCGTGCCGTCTGCGTCGATGACAACAGCCTTTTCTTCGATCGTCATGGTGAATTCGACGATCTTCGGGTCACCCTTGGCGACCTGATCGTGCGGATGGACGAACGGCGGCGCCACGAGCTTGATCTTCTCGCGGGCTAGCGCCCCGATGTCTGCCGGGGCGAACGTTGCGGAAAATGCCGGCATCGCCGCCACGGCGGCAGCGCCGATGGCTGCTCCGAAGAGGGCTTCGCGTCGCGTGAACATGTCAGTCTCCTGTCTATCAACCGTTGTGGATGAGTAGAATCTACCTGACCAGACGCAGTGTTTCTTTGCGTTGGCGCAAATTGAAGAGTTAAATCTTGGCGAGAGATAGACTGGGATACGGCAAGCTTGCGCGTTATTCGAGTTTTTGGTTTATGTTCGAGCCAGACACATGCAGTGGCGAAGTCTTCCGGACCAGCGCCGCTATCCGCACTTGACTCCCGATCAGTTGTCTAGCTTTTCGTCCCGATCGATCAGGATCCGCTCGGCAGCTCCGTCGAGATCCTCGTATTGGCCGCTCCTCAAGGCCCACAGGAAGCCGGACAGACCCAACGCGCCGAGAAAAAGAGCTACGGGTATGAGATAGACCAGCGTCGTCATGAGGATCGTGCCAATGCGCCGATACTGGAACGTTTGCCGTGCGAACGACCCGCCTCCGGTTGGCTCGCGGCAAAGCCTTGCAGCCTCAGCGCATTGCCAATGACAAGCAGTGACGAAGCCGACATCGCGATTGCCGCGATCAGCGGCGTGACATGCCCCAGGATGGCGATCGGCACGGCGATGGTGTTGTAGACGATTGCTATGGCGATGTTTTGCCGGATCAGTCGTCCGGCCTTTCGCGAGATGTCGAGGGCAAGGGGTACTGCCGAAAGGCTTTCGCGCAGGAACACGAAATCCGCCGCTTTGCGGCCGACATCGGCCGCCGTGGCTGGAGTGATCGAGACGTGTGCCGCGCCCAGCGCAGGGGTGTCGTTGAGGCCGTCGCCAACCATCAGCACCTTGTGGCCGTCTTTCGCCAGCGTTTCGATATACTCGACCTTGCCCGAAGGGAGCAGCGCCGGAACAAAGTGATGGATGCCCAACGTCGCCGCGACCTCGCCGCAGGCAGCTGCGGTATCGCCCGACAGCATTTCCACGGAAACCCGGGCGTTGTTCAATTGCTCGATGGCCGCTCTGGCGTCTGCACGCAGCGCGTCCTCGAAGACAAAGGACGCGACAATGATCCCATCTTTGGTCAGAACCGTTCCGCCGTATCTGCTTTCGCCGCCGACTCGGGCCTTCCACCCGGCCCAGCCGCGCCGGCCGAGCCGCCAGGTGCTTCCCATGGTGCTGGCTTCGATCCCGAAACCAGGGTGCTCGCTGACGGACTCGACCTTCGGCTCACCGGCAAAGCCCGCACAGCCGGCTATGGCCCTTGAGAACGGGTGGCGGGAATGCGCCGCCATGTCGGCGGCGATTGCCAGCATGGCCGGATCGATGGACGACGCATTGACGAGCCGGGGCTGTCCGAGCGTAAGCGTCCCTGTCTTGTCGAACACCGCCGTGTCGATCGCCGCCAGGCGCTCCATGGCCGAACCATCCTTGACCATGACGCCGCTTTCGAACAGACGCCGCGCAGCGACCACCTGCACTATCGGCACGGCGAGACCGAGCGCACACGGGCAGGTGATGATGAGAACGGCGATTGCGATTGTTACTGCCCGGTGCCAATCGCCGGTCGCCGCCATCCAGCCAAGGAGCGTCACGAAGGCGGTCAGATGAACCACTGGAGCATAGAGCGCTGAAACGCGGTCGGCGATCCTGCGATAATGGGCGCGACCGCCCTCGGCGGCTTCCATCAGCCGGACCATTTCGGCCAGGAAGGAATCCTTTGCGGCGGCTGTCGCCTCGATAGTCAGCGGGCCTGTGAGATTGAGCGTGCCGGCCTGCACGGTTTCCCCTGACGCCACGGTTCTGGGTGTGCTCTCACCGGAAACCAGTGAACAGTCGAGATCCGAAGAGCCTCGAATGACCTTGCCGTCTACGGGAATCCTTTCGCCGGCGGCGATCAGCAGCTGCAAGCCGGGTTCGATCTCCTCAACCGGCAGGTAATCGCGCGAACCATCCTCGCGCAGCACCATGGCGCCCCGCGCCGCCAGCCGTGACAGGCCGTTCACGGCGGTCCGGGCACGCTCCCGCATCACGTGATCCAGCGTGCGGCCGATCAACAGGAAGAACAGCAGCGATACCGACGCGTCGAAATAGGCGTGCTCGCCATGGTTGATGATCTCGTAGAGGCTCATCGCGTAGGCGAGCGAGACTCCAACCGCAATCGGCACATCCATGTTCATGCGGCCGTAGCGCAACGCATTCCATGCGGAGCGGAAATAGATTCCGCCGGCGAAGGCGAGCGCCGGGATGGCGATCAGCGCCGAGACCCAATGGAACAGGTCACGGGTCGCGCCTTCAGCGCCTGACCAGACCGAGACGGAAAGCAGCATGATGTTGCCCGCAGCAAAGCCGGCAACCGCGACGGCCCGGATCAGCTCCGAAAGCGTTTTGTCCTTCTCGCCAACCTGCGGGTCGAACAGATGCGCCGGGTAGCCCAGCCGTCCAAGCGCGGCGGCGAATGGCGGAACCTCATCCCCACGCCACCGGATCGATACCCGTTTCGTCGACAGGTTGACCCGAACGCCCTCGACGCGATCGAGCTTTCCGAGCGCCGTCTCGATCGCCTGGATGCAGGCCGCGCAGTGAACCGTCGGCACCGACAGATCGGTCTGGCGAAGGTCATCGACAAGCGAGCGGCTTGCCAACCTGATCTCCTGGCTCGATGGCAGACTGGATGTCGCTCCGCCCAGATCCAGCGCCATTTCAGCGCCCGGCGCACAGCAGCTCATTGCAGTGCTCCCTGAGAAACCATGATCCGGCGAACGTCGCGATAAGGCTCTGCCAGACCGGCATCGGTGTCGACTTCGATGATCCAGACGCCATCCCTTGGCGTGTACTCCACGGCAAATTCCTGGCCCGAGGCAGCGGCGAGAGTGACGGCTTTGTCCGCGCCCTCGTAGGCGGGATGACGAAACAGTACCTTGACACTACGCAAGGGAACCGGCTTGCCGGCGGCATCGCTGAGACTGTAGCGGACTTCGCCCCAAGAGATCGTCAATTTGCCAGTCCAGCCGAGCGCCGCCTGTGCGCGGCCTTCCTCGGCCTTTCGGTTGAATTGCTGGCTGGCCACATAGGTGTTTTCGACGACAAGGCCGGTCCAGCTTGTGCTGGCGAGTGTCGCCATCGTCAGATTGACTGCGATGACCACACCGAAAAAGGTGAGAATGGTGGCCAGCATGTGCCGGCCGGTGAATGCGCGGGATTTTTGCGTATTGGCACTCATCTGGCGATCTCCGGCGCGTTGAAGGTGGCGGTGTATTCGTCCGTTTCGAAACTCGCCTTGTCCTCGACGCGGAATTTGAACGTCTGTGTTGCGCTTCCGACCTGGTCCGCCGGCTGGCGCACGAAAACCTTCAGCATCTTCAGGCGGTCGGGTTCGACCGCGACGGCGAAGGACCGGTCTGCGGGAAGGTCGATACCAACGACGCTCATTTCGGCTCCCCGCAGGCCCTGCATGGTGACAACGATCGTCCTTGGCTCCGGGATCATGTTGAGCAGCTTGACGGTGTAGCCGTTGCGGATCGAACCGTCGGACAGCGTGACGAACTGCGGATTGCGGTCGTGCAGAACGTTGACCTCGAGCCGGTCGCGCGTCAGCAGCGAATAGAGCAGGGCGAGACCGACTGCCGACCATGCACCCATGTAGGCGAAGGTCCGTGGCCTGAAGATCTTGCGGATATGGAAATGGGCCAATTTATCGGAGAAAGCGCCACCGTCGGTTCGGACGAGCGACGGGTTCACCGAGCAAGAGCCGCCTGCAGTCGCCACCGCCATGTTGGCGTTAAAATCGGACAGCGTCGCATAGGAGATCAGCCCGCGCTCCTTGCCGAGTTTGTCCATGACGCCGTCGCACGCATCGATGCACAGCGCGCAAGTGATGCATTCGAGCTGCTGGCCATCGCGAATGTCGATCCCCATCGGGCAGACGGCGACACAGGCATTGCAGTCGACGCAGTCTCCGGCAAGCTGTCCCGCGGCCTGGACCTTCTTGGCGTGCCGCGACCGAGGTTCGCCGCGCCAGTCATTATAGGTCACGGTCAGCGAATTTTCGTCGAGCATCGCTGCCTGGACGCGCGGCCACGGACACATGTAGGTGCAGACCTGCTCGCGCATCAGCCCACCGAATGTGTAGGTGGTTGCCGTCAGCACGCCGATGGTGATGTAGGCGACGGGTGCTGCGGTGCCGGTAAAGACCTCGCCAATCAGCGATGGCGCGTCGGCGAAATAGAAGATCCAGGCGCCGCCGGTCGCTGCCGCTATGGCCAGCCAGATCGCGTGTTTCGATACACGCAGCACAAGCTTGCGGGCGGTCCACGGTCCGGCGTCGAGCTTCATGCGGGCATTGCGATCTCCCTCGATCGCACGCTCTACAAACAGAAACAGATCGACCCATACGGTCTGCGGACAGGTATAACCGCACCAGGCTCTGCCAACTGTGGATGTGATTAGGAAAAGGCCGATACCGGCCATAACGAGAAGGCCGGCCACATAGAAGAATTCCTGCGGCCAAATCTCGATGAAGAAGAAATAGAAGCGGCGGTTGGCAAGATCGATCAGCACGGCCTGATCGGGAGCAAAGGGACCTCGATCCCAGCGCAGCCAGGGCGTCAGGTAGTAGATGCCCAGCGTGATCGCCATCACCAGCCACTTGAAGCGGCGAAAGCTGCCCGAGGCGCGCTTGGGAAAGATCTTCTTGCGCGGTGCATACAGCGGCTGGCGGACCTTGGCGGAGTTGACCGCCTCGGCTTCGAGCCGTTCTATCTGCGTATTATCCAGCACGAGAAACTCCAGTCGCGCAGCTTATGATTTCGGCGCGCGCAGTCGGACTTCGTTCTTCGGCCGGTGCGCGAAATGCCGCGTTGAACAAGCCTTGCCCAGGGTGGCCTGCTGCGCGTTGATGCAAGTCAATCGCGAACGCCGGAATGCAGTCGAGACCCGGGCGCAAGCCGGGCCTCGTCGCTTGGCTGGCGAAGGGCCGGGAATAGGACCCCCCTCTATTCCCCACCACCAAGCGAATGGATGTAGACCGCGAGCTCCTTGACCTTGGTCTCGCCGAGACGCTCAAGCCAGGCCGGCATAACGCCATGCTTGGGGGCGCGGACCTGCGCGGCGATTGCCGTTTCGTTCGACCCGTAGAGCCAGATCGCATCGGTCAGATCGGGCGCGCCGAGCTCTTTGTTCCCTTTTGCCGTGTCGCCATGGCAGGCCACGCAGTTTTCGGCGAAAACCTTGGCGCCCGGCTCGACCAGTTTTGCATCTTGAACCGGGCCAGACAGGCTGGCGACGTAGGTGCTGACCTGTGCGACCTGGTCGCCGGTAATGATCTCGCCAAAAGCCGGCATTTCCGACAGGCGTGTATCCGGGACGGATGCGAAGCGTATGCCGTGCGTGATCGTTTGCTGGATCTGCTCGGCCGTGCCGCCCCACAACCAGTCATCGTCATTGAGGTTGGGAAAGCCCTTGGACCCCTGTGCACCGGAAGCGTGGCACTGCACGCAATTGACTTTGTACGCAGCGCTGCCTGCGGCAACAGCGAATTCGCGCAACGCGTCGTCGCCGGCAATCTCCGAGACGGTTTTCGATTGTATCGCTGCGGCATATTTCGCCTTGGCGATTTCGGCCGCAGCAAGCTCGTTGTTGACGTCGTCGCGGCTCGAATAGCCAAGCACGCCCTTGGTCGCCGAGGTCAGCATCGGCCATGCCGGATAGGCGATGGTGTAGCCGATCGCCCAGACGATGGTGATGTAGAACGTTATGACCCACCAGCGCGGAAGTGGGTTGTTGAGCTCCCTGATACCATCCCACTCGTGGCCGGTGGTGGAGATGCCCGACACTTCGTCGATATGTTCATCGCTCATGATCAGTCGTCCTTCAGAGGAATGCGGGCGGCTTCATCGGCCTGCTTGCCACTCCCGGGACGGAATGCGAAGGCGACCGTTCCGACGAAGAAAAGTGCCATGGCGAGCAGGGCCCAACTGTCGGCGAACTCTCTCATCCAGTGGTAATCCATGGTCCTTCTCCTCAGCGGTAGCCAGCGGCTTCGTCGTAGGTCTTGAAATCGACCAGCGTGCCGAGCATCTGCAGATAAGCGACCAGGGCATCCATCTCGGTCACCTGTTGCGGATTGCCGTCGAAGTCACCGAGCTTGGCCTTCGGATAGCGGCCTTCCAGGTCGGATGTGTCGGCATTGGGATCGGCCTGCGCCATAATGTCATCTCTGGCGTGAGCGATCATGTCATCGGAGTAGGGGACACCGACGCGCCTGTTTGCGATAAGGTGCGTCGAGAAGTCCTTCACCTCGATTGCGGTATCCTTCAGGAAGGCATAGCTCGGCATGATCGATTCCGGCACCACCGAACGCGGCTCGATAAGATGCTGAACGTGCCACTCGTTCGAGTAGCGATCTCCGACTCTGGCGAGGTCCGGCCCGGTGCGCTTCGATCCCCACTGGAACGGGTGATCGTACATCGACTCGGCTGCCAGGCTGTAGTGACCATAGCGCTCGACCTCGTCACGGAACGGCCTGATCATCTGGCTGTGACAGAGGTAGCAGCCCTCACGCACATAGATGTTGCGTCCGGCGAGTTCGAGCGGCGAATAGGGCCGCATGCCTTCGACCTTCTCGATCGTGTTGTCGAGATAGAAGAGCGGTGCGATTTCGACGATACCACCGACCGTCACCACCAGGAGGGAACCAACGAGAAGAAGCGTGGCGTTCTTCTCGATGATCGCGTGTTTGTCCATCAAGCCCATTCTCTGGCTCCTTATTGTGCGGGCTGAAGGGCGGGGATGGAGCCTGGCATCGGCTCCTCCTCGCGCTGGTAGCCGAGGATGGTCATGGTGATGTTCCAGGTCATGATGACAGCACCGGCGAGATACATCGCGCCACCCACGGCGCGCATGACGTAGTAGGGGTGCATGGCGGCGATCGTTTCTGCGAACGAGTAGACCAGGAAGCCCTGCTCGTCGTACTCGCGCCACATCAGGCCCTGCATGATGCCGGAAACCCACATCACCGCGGCGTAGACGACGATCCCGAGGGTCGCCAGCCAGAAGTGCCAGGTAACAAGCCGCAGAGAATAGAGCTGTTCACGGTTCCACAGCTTCGGCACCATGTAATAGATCGCGCCGAACGAGATCATGCCTACCCAGCCGAGCGCGCCGGAATGGACATGCCCGATGGTCCAGTCGGTGTAGTGCGACAGCGAATTGACCGCCTTGATTGACATCATCGGACCTTCGAAGGTCGACATGCCGTAGAAGGCGATGGCCATCACCATCATGCGGATGATCGGATCGGTGCGCAGCTTGTCCCAGGCGCCGGACAGCGTCATCAGGCCGTTGATCATGCCTCCCCAAGAGGGCATCCAAAGCATGATCGAAAACACCATGCCGAGCGTTTGCGCCCAGTCGGGCAGGGCGGTGTAGTGCAGGTGATGCGGCCCGGCCCAGATATAGAGAAAGATGATCGCCCAGAAGTGGATGATCGACAGCCGGTAGGAATAGACTGGCCGGTTCGCCTGCTTGGGCACGAAATAATACATCATGCCAAGGAAGCCCGCCGTGAGGAAGAAGCCGACGGCATTGTGGCCGTACCACCATTGCGTCAAGGCGTCCTGGACACCGGAGAAGGCGGAGTAGCTCTTCGAGCCCAGGAGAGACGCCGGCATCGATAGGTTGTTGATCAGGTGCAGCATCGAGATGGTCACGATGAAGGACAGATAGAACCAGTTGGCGATGTAGATATGCGGTTCCTTGCGTTTCAGGATGGTGCCGAGGAACAGGACGAGGTAGGCGACCCAGACGACGGTCAGCCATATATCCACATACCATTCGGGCTCGGCATATTCGCGGCTCTCGGTGATGCCGAGCAGGTAGCCGGTCGCGGCCATGACGATAAAAAGTTGATAACCCCAGAACACGAACCAGGCGAGATTGCCGCCGAACAGCTGGGCGCGGCTGGTGCGCTGCACGACATACATGGACGTGCAGATGAGCGCGTTGCCGCCGAAAGCAAAAACGACGCCGGACGTATGCAATGGCCGCAGGCGGCCGAAGTTGAACCAGGGCTCGAGGTTGAGATCGGGGTAGGCGAGTTGCAGCGCGATAACCACGCCCACAAGCATGCCGACAACACCCCAGAACATGGTGGCGATAGCGCCGTAGCGGATTGGCCCATCCATGTAGGCAGAAGGATCAACCGGTGCTGCCGGCGCAAAGCTGGTGTTGCGCAGAAGGACGATGACAAAGCCAAGCAGCACGAAGAAAAGCACCCACATGTGCTGGCGAAATGGCTCGTCCACACCAAAGCCGGCCGCCACGAGGGCGACGAAAGTGAAGATGCACATTACGACGATTTCTGTGCCGAACTTCATGACATGTCCCCTGACCGCGGATCCCGATGCGCGGACGCCAATCCGCAGCAACACCAATTCCGCGACTACATCGTCGCCGCCTTGATCCAAATCAAAGCTGCACGGTTTTGGATTGGGCAGCGTCGATCTCGCAAACGAGTGGGAGGCGGCCATTGAAGGAACAGAAAGAGCGGGGATCGTCGCTGTTCGAAGTGCGCCGTGAGAATTCGACGCTAGCTGACCAATCCGGCAGAGAAGCAATCCCAAGCGCGGTGATGAAGCGCGCGCATGGGGAAAAACTGCAGCTCTGTGATGCTCTGGAGAAAATCTCGGACGCTTTGCCGAACGTCGATCGCCTGAAGTGCCTTGGCATAGCCAACGCAATCGTTCCGTTGTTGCGCAATATTCATCAATATGAAGAAACGATCATCTTTCCCGCCTATGAGGCCGCTACAGGCGGCAGCAATGCCAACCTTGCCTCAACCCGGCGATTGCGCGCCGAACACGTCGAAGACGAATGCTTTGCCGGGGAGGTGACTGAAATCCTGCTGGCGATCGGCCATGGCGAGGCAGTCGAGAATGCCGAAGCGGTCGGCTTCATGCTGCGTGGCTTCTTCGAAAGCATGCGCCGTCACATCGCATTTG
>NZ_RZSX01000850.1:0-2695 GCF_004023105.1 Mesorhizobium sp. M5C.F.Ca.IN.020.32.2.1
GTGCCGGCCGGCCGATCTTCGAGGCGCGTACACGGCCAAGCAGCAAGGCGGGGCTGGCCGGCAAGCGATTTCTCGCCTTTGCCGGCATCGGCCATCCCGACAAATTCTTCGACACGGTCCGTGAGGCCGGCGGCGAGATTGCGCTGACCCGGTCGTTTCCGGACCATCATTTCTATGGCGAGGACGAGCTTGCCGAACTGGCAACGACAGCGCGAGGTGCCGGACTTGGCCTCATCACCACCGCCAAGGACGCCGCCCGGCTGCGCCATGATGCCGCGTCCGCCGATTTCCTCGGACAGCTCGATGTGCTGGAGATCGACACCGTGTTCGATCCCGACCACGTGCCTGAACGCATCATCGACGAGACGCTGGATGCCTGGCGGCAGCGCAAGCTTCAGGGCTGACTTTGCAGCCGATCCGGAAGCTGGTTTAGCGCCGGCTGCGCATTTCGGGATTTGCCTCGATCTCGCGGCGCAGCGAGGCCGCGGCACTCGCATAGGGCTCCTGCCTAGCGACGCTCCAATATTTGAGCTCATCGAGCGGGATGCTTTCGCCGGTGACCGCGCAGCGCACGAAGGCGCCGGGGCTGGTCACCTGGAAGTCGCCGTCTAGGTAGCGGATACGGGCTTCCTTGCCGCCGGGGCCTTCGAAGCGGTTCATCATGACAGGGAGCCAAGGTTCATGAGGATGTCATCGCCACAAAATGCCGGCAAGGTCAAGCTTGGAGCGAGACAAGATTGGGTTTGGTCGTCTCTGTTTCAGACGACAACCAGCCGAGCAAGCCGGCTAAGTGGATGTCCGGCATCCTACTGCTCGGCTACGATGAAATCCTCGATCTTTTCCGGCGCCAGCCCGGCCTGGGCCGCAATGCGCCGGGCAAGCTCGGCGGCGGCGGCGCGCGGTCGCCCTATAGGCCGGTCTAGCCAGTAGGATATCGGGCTGAGAACGATGCGGTCGTCCACAGCGACGATGCGGCCTGACTTCAGTTGATGCTCGATCATTGGCGGCCGCGCCAGCGCAATACCGAGGCCGTGGGCGGCAGCATCGAGCACCAGATTGTAGTCCTCGAAGCGGCGGTCCTGTGGACGCGGGCGATAGTCCATGTCCTGGGCGGCAAACCAGGTGCGCCAGGCCGAAGCGTCCGAATCATTGATCAACGGAAATTTGAGCAGCCGGGCTGGGTCGCCACTGCCGATCTCCCTAGCGAGGTCCGGCGAGGCGACCGGAAACACATGTTCCTCGAACAGCTGTACCGAGACGCGGCTGGGAATGCGGCCGCGGCCGCAGCGGATCGACAGATCGATGCCCTCGTCGGCAAGATCCGCCTGACGGATATCGACGTCGAGCACGATGCGCAGCTTGGATGGGTTGTTTTCCAGCGCCGCCATGCGCGGCATCAGCCACAGCCCGCTGACGGAGGGGATAGAGGTCAGCCGCACCACGGCGGTGCCGCGCGGCTCGATCCAGCGGTCCGAATTGCTGGATATCAGCGCAAAGGCCTCAGTGGTGCGCAGATGCAGCCGGTTGCCTTCGATCGTGAGCGAAACGCCGCGCGCGCCGCGATCGAACACTTTCAGCCCGAGCCAGTCCTCGAGCTTGGCGATCTGCCGGCTGACGGCGCCATGGGTGAGATTGAGTTTTTCGGCAGCGGCCGAAAAGCTGCCCGTCCGCGCCGCGGCGTCGAAGGCGCGCAGGGTTTCAAGCGGCAACATCGCATCCGAGCTGTGATCCATAGTCACAGGTGATCCTCGATTTGGTCGTTTGTCAACCGGCCAGGAAAGGCGTTTGTGTCTTCAGGACAATAAAGGCCCGAGGGTACGAGATGAACGCCTATACCGGCACATTGAATTCGACACAGCGGATGGACACCACAGCAGTCATTGCTGTGGCACTGACAGTGGTTGGCTGGGCCTCCGCCTTTCCGGCGATCCGCGCCGGCCTCGTGGCTTTCGGGCCGCTGGAACTTGGCGCGCTGCGCTTCGCCATCGCGGCGGTGCCGGCGGCGATCTTCCTCGCCGTCAAGCAGCCGGCGCTGCCCCGGCTCGATGAGATTTGGCGCTTTGCCTTCGGCGGCGCCGTCTTCGTTGCGCTCTACACGGCAATGCTCAATTTCGGCGAGCTGACCGTTTCGGCTGGTGCTGCCGGCTTCATCATCAATGTCAGCCCGATCTTTACCGCGATCATGGCGATGGTGCTGCTCGGCGAACGCTTCTCAGGCCTGGCCTGGGCCGGCACATTCCTGTCCTTCGCCGGCATCGGCATCATAGCCATGGGCGAGGGGCAAGGGTTGCATTTCAACAACGGCGCGCTGCTCATCCTCGGCTCGGCGCTGTGCTCGGCCGTCAACACCATCGTGCAAAAGCCGCTATTTGCCCGTCATCATCCACTGACCATTTCGGCCTCGAACATGGTGCTCGGCGCGCTGTGCCTGCTGCCTTTCCTGCCGAGCAGCCTGAAGCAGGCGGCGGTTGCCGATAGCGCCGGCCTCGGCGCCGTGATCTTTCTCGGCATCGTGCCCAGCCTCATCGCCTACGCCGCCTGGGCAACAGCACTTTCCCGTCTGCCTGCAGCCCGTGCCTCGAACTTCCTCTATCTGGTTTCGCCGGCCGCGACGCTGATCGGCTTCTTCTGGCTGGGCGAGGTACCGACGCTGCTCGGTATTCTCGGTGGTGCACTGGCGCTGGGAGGCGTGATC
>NZ_RZSX01000851.1:0-2689 GCF_004023105.1 Mesorhizobium sp. M5C.F.Ca.IN.020.32.2.1
CATAGACACATTCCTCGAACTGGAAGACAGCGCCGTCGCGTTCGAGTTTTGGCTCTACGTGCAAAATCATTCCCGGACGGATCTCGACATGGTCATCCGGTCCCAGGGACGGCGGCTCGACGATACCCATCCCACCGCTATGTCCAAATCGAGCGACCGCAGTCCACTTGTTCCCAACGCTGGCGGGCACCCACAATTTCATGGCCTCGTGGAAGAAATCTGCGCAGGTGATGCCCGGCCGGATCATGTGGCAGAGTTCGAGCGTGAGATCGCGGATGGCCGTGTAGGTCTCGCGCTCCCAAGCCTTGGGCTCGCCCGCTCGCGCAATCCGATTGCGATCCGCCGGGTATCCGCCATAGGTCGCCCGGAAGTCTGCCCAAATATAATGGCCTTCCTCGAGGCGCCTGTTGCCGGGCGGGCGCCCGAAAGTGAAATCGCTCTTGCTGAAGATCAGCGGAAATGGCACGCCGCCCTCCGCCCCGTTCAGGAATGTCTGCGCGGTGATCATTCCCCACAGCTCGTATTCGGTGATGCCGATCCGCGCCTTGGCGATCGCCTGATTGAAAGCGTCGTCGCAAATGGTGAAGGCAGCGCGCTTCAGCGCAGCCTCAAATGGTGTCTTGATGAGGCGGGACCGCCACAATGTTGGAGCCGCAGTTTTGAGATCGCCGGCTTTGGCCAGTCCTCGCAAGGCATCAACGAGTGCCAGAGAGCTGTGGCCCGCCATCTCCTCACCATAGTCGATACCGATTCTCGGTGATTTGCCCTTGAAGAGGTCGCGGATCGAGTCCGCGACTAGCTTCACCCCTTGATCGATATAGCCGTCATAGTACAGACCGGAGAACACGCGAGGCTTCCAATTCACGTGAGCTCGTTCATAGGTCGCCGCTAGGACAAAAAGGTCGTCGGCCGTAATAATCCCGAAAAACGGGCGGGAGTTGTAGTACCAGGAAAACGACTTAAAGTCTGTAAAGTACTGAATATTTACTACGTCGGTGAGGACGATCACGTCGAGGCCGTCGGCCTCCATCTCTTTTCTTATGCTCGCGAGGCGCGCGGCAAGTTCATCGAACGGAACGTCCGGGGCGGGTGGAAATTTGGTGTGTCCGGCTTCTTTACCGGCCGATGTCGATTGCATGTTCACTGGTTCGTTCCTTAATGGATCGCTGTTCTATTCAATGGATGATGAGCATGTTTTCCGGGCAAAGAGGCGCCAGGAATTCGATGCCGTCTTCACGCATGTAGATGCATTCCTCGAACTGGAACACGGCTCCATCGCGCTCGAGCTTCGGCTCTACGTGCAAGATCATCCCCGGCCGGATGACCGTGTGGTCGGTCGCTTGAAGGGAGGGCGGTTCGGTGAGTCCAATGCCGCCGCCATGCCCGAACCGTTTCACGCCCAGCCATTTCTGACCAACGCTCACCGGTTCCCACATCTTGCGCGCCATGGCATGCACTTCGGAGCAGGTCATTCCGACCTTGATCGAGTTGCAGAGCTCGAGCGTCATGTCACGGACGGCCCTGTAAGCGTCCAGTTCCCAGGGCTCCGGCTCGCCGGCGCGCGCAATGCGATTGCGATCCGCCGGATATCCGCCATAGGTCGCGCGGAAATCTGCCCATATGTAGTGCCCCGGCTCCAGGCGCCGATCCGAAGCCGGCCGGCCATAGGTGAAATCGCCCTTGCTGAAGATAAGCGGAAAGGGATCACCGCTATCTGCGCCGTTCAAGAACATCTGCGCCTGCATGATGCTCCACAGCTCATATTCGGTGGTGCCGATGTGCGCCTGCGTGATGGTTTGATCGAAGGCAGAATCGGCGATGGTGAAGGCGATCCGCTTCAAGTCGGCTTCGAACCGCGTCTTGATCTGGCGGACACGCCACAGGGTCGCGGTCGCAGTGCCGATGTCCCGACCGGTCGAGAGTTCCCGCAGCGCATCGATCAATGGCAGGGAGCCGCGACCATACATCTCTTCACCGTAATCGATGCCGGTCCTCAGGGTCTTGCCCTTGAACAGATCGCGGATCGTGTCCGCCACCAGTCTCACCCCTTCATCGACATATCCGTCGTAAAACTTGACGGAGAAGGCACGCGGCTTCCATTCGACGTGCGGCTTTTCGTGGAAGGCGGCGAAGACAACGAGGTCCCGAGCGGTAATCGCGGCGAAGACCGGTCTGCAATTGTAGTACCAGTGCAAGGTGCGATAACCCGTGAAGTACTGAATGTTGTTCGCGTCGGTCAGGACGATCAGATCCAGCCCGTCGGCATCCATTTCCCTCCTGATGCTCTTGAGGCGGGCCCCCAGTTCATCCGCCGGCACCGCGGGGGGTGGAGGAAACCTGGTCTGTCCAGCTTTCTTGCCGGATGTCGATATGGTGCTCATTGGCCTGTCCTTCGATGATTGGATTCCGCGGGCGCACTGCAGTGCTTGCTGCGCGGTCGGGCGATTGCGAAGCGCAGCGTAAAGGCATTGCGCATTTATATACTAATCGAATTTTCGAAGCTTCTCATGCCTGAACCTTATGACGCTTCGTATGCGAGGAGCGCCCACGCCGACCTATCGGGGCATAGGCATCGAAAAGTTGGTTGGACACGCTGCCGAGGGGTTCGCCAAGCGTTGCCGAGCGGCCTAGGAAGGCGACCCGGCAAGCGTCCACGCGCTCCTTTTATGGCGCGCGGAGACTATTGGCG
>NZ_RZSX01000852.1:0-2682 GCF_004023105.1 Mesorhizobium sp. M5C.F.Ca.IN.020.32.2.1
GTCCTTGACATGCTGGCCGACGGCACCTTGCCGGCGAAGGGCTTCATCAAGCAGGAAGACATCGCGCTCGACGCCTTCCTAGCCAACCGCTTCGGCCACGCCTATGCGCAGCATGAGATGGTGAGCCGGTTGGCTGGTTGAGGAGCTTCTTTCCTTCTCCCCTTGTGGGAGAAGGGAGAGCGCGCGAGGCCGGCGGGCCCTAAACATGCAGCGCATGCCCGAGCGCCTTCAGCGCCGCTTCCTGAAAACCCTCACCTTGTGTCGGGTGGGCATGGATGGTGCCGGCTATATCCTCCAGCCGCGCGCCCATTTCCAGTGCCAGGCCGAAAGCCGTCGACAGTTCCGACACGCCGTGACCGACCGCCTGGATGCCGAGCACCAGATGGTTGTCCGCGCGGGCAACGATCCGGACAAACCCCTCCTCACCCATCTTCGTCATCGCCCGGCCATTGGCGGCGAAGGGGAACAATCCGACCTTGATGTCGCCGTCGAGCCCCTTTGCCTCCTCCGGCGACAGGCCTGCGGTGACCAGCTCCGGATCGGTGAAGCAGATAGCGGGAATGCAGCGTTTGTCCCAGCCGCGCTTGTGGCCGGCGACGATCTCGGCGACCATTTCGCCTTGCGCCATCGCCCGGTGCGCCAGCATCGGCTCGCCGGTGACGTCGCCAACGGCAAAGATGCCGCGCATCGAGGTGCGGCACTGGTCGTCGATGCGGATGAATTTTCCCGCCATGTCCAGGTCGATCTGCTCCAGCCCCCAGTCTTCGACCACCGGCTTGCGCCCGACAGTGACCAGAATCCTGTCGGCAACGATCTTGCTATTCTTGCCGTCCTTCGTCTCGACCAGCAGCGCATCCCCCTTGGTCGACAACCCCTTGGCCTTGGCGCCCACAAGCACCTCGATACCGAGCTCGGCGAGCCGCTTCACCACCGGCCGAGTCAGTTCGGCATCATATTGCGCCAGTACGCGCGGCAAAGCCTCGACCACGCTCACCTTGGCGCCCATCTTGGCGAAGGCGATGCCGAGCTCCAGCCCGATATAGCCGCCGCCGACGACGGCAAGCCTTTCCGGCACTTCACTCAGCCCCAGCGCTTCGGTCGACGAGATCACCGGTCCACCGAACGGCAGCGACGGCAGCTCGACTGGCGCCGAGCCGGTCGCGATGACCACCGTCTCGGCACGGACCACCTGCATTCCGGTCTCGGTCTGGACTTCGACGGTCTTGCCGTCACGGAATTTCGCCCAGCCGTGCACGGTCTTGACCCCGGCCTTCTTCAGCAGGCCGGCCACGCCGCTATTCAGCCGGCTAACAATACCATCCTTCCAGGCGATGGTCGTTTCGAGATCAATGGATGCTGTTCCAATTGAAATGCCGAGCGGACTCTTGCCGCCCGCCATATGCGAGATTTTCTCGAACTCCTCGGCCGCATGGATCAGCGCCTTGGACGGAATGCAGCCGACATTGAGACAAGTGCCGCCCGGCTTGCCGAACTCGACGATAACCGTGTCGATGCCAAGCTGGCCGGCGCGGATGGCACAGACATAGCCACCGGGGCCAGCACCGATAACGAGCAGCTTGCAGGAGATTTCCTTCATGGGGTTCCTCTCAAGGCGCCGCAGCGGTGCAAAAATTTTCCTGCCGGAGGGACAGCACCCCCCTCTGTCCTGCCAGGACAGAGGGGGGTGGGAAGGATCGCTGCCGCTCTCATTTCTTGCACCACAGCCTCAATCCACAAAAATCAGCGCCGGGGTCTCCAGCAGCGCCTTGATCCGTTGAATAAACACCGCGGCGTCCCAGCCGTCGATCACCCGGTGGTCGAAGCTGGAGGACAGGTTCATCATCTTGCGTGGGATGAACTGGGTGCCGTCCCACACCGGCCGCACCATCATTTTGTTGACGCCGAGGATCGCCACTTCCGGATGATTGATCACCGGCGTCGTCGCGACACCGCCCATGGCGCCGAGCGAGGTGATGGTGATGGTCGAACCCGAGAGCTCGTCGCGCGTCGCCGTGCCTGATTTGGCCGCCTCGGCGAGTCTGTTGAGCTCGGCGGCGCACTCCCAAATGTCGCGCGCCTCGGCGTGTTTGACCACCGGCACCACCAGCCCCGAAGGCGTCTGGGCGGCAATGCCGATATGGACGCCGCCATGCTGGTGGATGATGCCGGCTTCGTCGTCGAACAGCGCGTTGAGGTTGGGCTGGTCGGCGATCGCCCGGACCATCGCCCGCATCAGGAACGGCAGCAGCGTCAGCTTCGGCCTTTCCGCGCCGGTGCGCTTCTCCTTGTTAAGCGCGGCGCGCAAATCCTCGAGTGCGGTAACATCGATCTCCTCGACATAGGTGATGTGCGGAATGCGCGACTTGGCCAGCGTCATCTTCTCGGCAATTTTTCGCCTGAGCCCGACGATTTTGATGTCCTCGATCGTCTCATTGGGGGCGAGGCCGGAGATTTTCGCGAGCTGCGGCCCGCGCGCCAGAAACGCCTCGATGTCCTCATGCTGGATACGGCCGGCCGGGCCGCTTCCTGTGACCTGACGCAGATCGATGCCGGCCTCTTTCGCCCTGAGGCGGATGGCCGGCGACGCCAGCGGCTTTTCGCCTTCGAGGCGTGGCGCGCCGGAGACGGCCGCGAGACCCCCACCGACCGCAGTACCTCCAACCCCTCCCCACAAGGGGGAGG
>NZ_RZSX01000853.1:0-2678 GCF_004023105.1 Mesorhizobium sp. M5C.F.Ca.IN.020.32.2.1
TGCAACACCGTTGCGGCGTCGGCGGCGGGTCGAGCGACGCCGCAACGGTGTTGCGCGGGCTCGCTGAGATATGGAGGCTGGATCTCGACGACGCCGAACTGGCGCGGATCGGCCTCTCGCTGGGCGCCGACGTTCCCATGTGCCTTGCGGCAAAGCCGCTGATCGCGCTCGGCATTGGCGAAGAGTTGTCGGCCGTGCCGGGCTTTCCGGCACTCGGGCTGGTCCTCGTCAATCCCGGCACCGCCGTCTCCACGGCCGAGGTGTTCAATGCCCTTTCTGATCGCCACAATGAGGGCCTGCCGCCGCTGCCGCGCGACCTCGACTTCCACAGCATCCGCAACTGGCTGGAGATTACGCGCAACGATCTCGAGCCCGCGGCGCGGGCAATCCAACCCGCCATCGGCAAGGCGCTTTCGGTGCTCAACAAGGCTGGAGCGGGGTTCACCCGGATGTCGGGTTCCGGGGCGACCTGCTTCGGGCTGTTTGAGACTGGCAATGTCGCCAAGCGCGCGGCCGTCGATATCCGCAGCCGCCATCCCGACTGGTTCGTCGCCGCAACGCGAACCATGACATCTGAGGCTGACACGCATGGCCAGGATTGACGAGAGCCGTTCCTTCATTCCCGTGCGCATCGCGGTGCTGACCGTTTCCGATACGCGCAGCCTCGCCGACGACAAATCCGGCCAGACGCTGGCCGACCGCATCGTGGAGACCGGCCATTTACTGGCCGCCCGCGACATCGTCACCGACGACCGCGAGAAAATTCGAGACAAGGTTCTGGGCTGGTCGAGGGACGAAGCGATCGATGTCGTCATCACCACCGGCGGCACCGGCTTTACCGGTCGCGATGTGACGCCGGAGGCGCTGGAGCCGATCTTCGAAAAGCGCATGGACGGCTTTTCCGAAGTGTTCCACCGCATTTCCTACGACAAGATCGGCACTTCGACGATCCAGAGTCGGGCGACCGGCGGCGTCGTCAACGCGACCTTCGTTTTCGTGCTGCCGGGTTCGCCCGGCGCCTGCAAGGACGCCTGGGACGGCATTTTGAAGCCGCAGCTCGACTACCGGCACATGCCCTGCAACTTCGTCGAGATCATGCCGCGCTTGGACGAACATCTGCGGCGCGGCGGGACCAAGACAAGTTAGGCCAAGCTCCCAAGGCTGTTTCGGGGCCAAAATCAGCGAATAACCGGCTCGCCGTGGAACCGCCGGCGCGAGGGCGGCGAAACGCCGAAGCCGACTTCCATCATCAGCCGCGGCTTGCGCGTCGGCACTGTGCCCATGTGGAAGCCGAAGGGATCCTCGACAAAGCCCAAACCTGCCTCGCCGGTCAGCGTAATCGGGCTCTGCGCGCCGTAGACGTTCAGAACCTCTTCCGCTGGATGGCCGACGAGGAGCGTCAATTGGTGCCTGAGGGCGCGGCGGTTGTGGCTGCCGCGGACATAGACATGCGGACCAGTCTCGGCATCGACCGGATTGAGATAGAAGAAGAATTTCAGCATCCGCCAATCGTCGAGATCGAAGTGGTATTTGCCAAGCGACGCCAGGTTCTTCTCGGCGTCGGAGACAGAGCTCGTCGGAAAGCTCCACCAGACGCGCGTGGTGATCAGCTTCGCCTGGCTGCCGAGGTAATGGGCGGCGATGTCGAGAAGCAGCGGATCGCGCTGCACGGTAAGCGCAGCATTGCAGTCGAGAACCCGCTCGAAAAAGTGGCCGCTGAGCAAGGGACGGCCGAAGTGCTTCTCGGCGTCGGCGTGCTCGGCCGGCAGGAACTCCAGCCGTCGGTCGAAATTGCCGAAGCAAGGCGTGCGCTGCGCAAAGCTGGCGATCTCCTGGTAGACCGACGACGGCAGGGCAAGCCCGGAAAAGAGGCCGTCCGAGCGGAGCGCGCCGACCACGGCATCACGATCGACGCCGGTGAACATCGTCTCCTCAGCTTTTTGTGCCGGTCGAACCGGTTTTGCGCCACGCCAATGCAACCGCCGCCCCGGCATGGTGCGCGCCAGCATGAACATCGGCAGCCATGCCGGATTTTCGCGAAGATCCGACAGATAGGTTGGAATCCGCACGGCAATGCGGCGCAGCAGGCTGCCGTTTCGAGCGATCGACTCGAGGCTTGCAGCACCGGATTTGTCAGGGCTTGAAAGGGCCATCAGGATCCTCAGCTATGAGGGCAGCGTCGACGAAGCGTCGGCCGCTCACCGCTCAGGCGTTACCCATAACCGATCCGCCCGCATCAAAGGAATGGTAACCCCCGGTCAGGTTTTGTGCAATGCACAATGAAAGGAGCTGTCGCAAACTTTCCGGCAAGCTTGACAGAGCATTAAGGCTCGTTGATTTCGCGACAGCGAGTGTTTCGAGCGAGGTGGAACGGAGGCCGCGCGCGGCGGAGAAGATCGCGACGAAGCGATCAAACCCCGTCGAGAATGATGATCGTCGGCCGGTCGGGCAGGGTCTTCAGCGAAACCGTCAGCGACCGGCCGGAGAGGAATTCCACCGCGAAATCGTCGCCCATCCTGCCTGTGAATTCGCTGATCGCGGTGGCATGGCGATGCATCGGCAGGATCATCGAGGAATAGAGCCGCGCGGTGATTTCGGTCATCCGGTCAAGCGACAGCGTCATGCCGCCGTCGATAGGCACCATAAGGATATCGAGCCGGCCGATGGCGCCGTAATGC
>NZ_RZSX01000854.1:0-2676 GCF_004023105.1 Mesorhizobium sp. M5C.F.Ca.IN.020.32.2.1
AACCGACGCTGCGCGAGAAGATGAAGGACCCGTCGATCGCCGAGGCCCTCTCCGAGACCTATGACCTTGCCAACAAGCTGGCCATCACCGGAACGCCTTCCTATGTGGTCGGCAACGAGGTGGTGTTCGGGGCGCTCGGCCAGAAAGTGCTGGCGGAGAAGATCGAGGCGGCCAAGGCCGCACTCTGATCGCCCGCTGGCTTTCGGCGCAAGCCATTTTCCGCCTGTTGTGGACAGCGAAAGAACCTACTTGCGCTCTTTTCGCAGGCGTCTAAGCCCATTATAGAGGACCGGCGCGCCGACTGATGCCGGCGCTGATGTGGTGGATTTGAAGTTCCTGCTGCTTTGGTGGCATCAGCGTTCAGGAACTTCAAATCCACCACATCAGAAATGTATAAATTGCCAGTGTGGCTTTGAATCCGAAATTCGTTCAAAGCGCTGCTGCAAGGTATTGCGAATTTCGGATTCAAAATCACACTGGGAAAGGTCGGCATTTTGAAAACGGTTTTCGTCCTGAACGGTCCCAACCTCAACGCGCTCGGCAAGCGCGAGCCGGGCATCTATGGCGGCAAGACGCTTGCCGCGATCGCCGACGATTGCAAGCAGGCAGGTGCGGCGCTTGGGCTCGAGATCGATTTCCGTCAGTCGAACCATGAGGGCGACCTCGTCGACTGGATACAGGAAGCCGCCGACAAGGCTGTTGGCATCGTCATCAATCCGGGCGCCTACAGCCACACCTCGATCGCCATTCACGACGCCATCCGCTCAGTCGCCCCATTGCCCGTCGCCGAAGTTCATCTTTCCAACATCCATGCGCGGGAATCATTCCGCCACGTCTCCATGGTCTCGCCGGTCGCCGTCGGCGTGATCTGCGGGTTCGGGCCGCTCGGCTACACACTGGCGCTGCAGGCGCTGGCCGCACGGCTATGACCGGCCAACAAACAGAAGGCTCGAAAATGTCGATAAAGAAGAATGGTGTTGACCAGCAGCTTATCCGCGATCTGGCGGGCATACTGAACGACACCAACCTCACCGAGATCGAGGTCGAGCTGGGCGACTTGAAGGTGCGCGTGTCGCGACAGGCGCCGGCCGTCCATGCGGTCGCCGCACCGCAGCCCGCCTATGCGCCACCGGCAGCGCAGCCATCGGCCGCAGCCGCGCCGGCAGCGGCCGACGTGTCCAAGAATGCGGTGGCCTCGCCCATGGTCGGCACCGCCTACCTGGCGCCGTCGCCCGACGCCAAGGCGTTCATCGAAGTCGGCCAGCAGGTGAAGGAAGGCCAGACGCTGCTGATCATCGAGGCGATGAAGACGATGAACCAGATCCCCTCGCCCCGTGCCGGCACGGTGACGGCGATCCTGTTCGAGGATGCGCAGCCAGTCGAATACGGCATGCCGCTCGTCGTGATCGAGTAGAGCCGGGAACAGCCGAAAGATGTTCCAGAAAATCCTCATCGCCAATCGCGGCGAAATCGCTCTGAGGGTGCTGCGCGCCTGCAAGGAGCTCGGCATCCAGACGGTGGTGGTGCATTCGACCGCCGACGCCGACGCCATGCATGTGCGGCTTGCCGACGAGAGCGTCTGCATCGGCCCGCCGCCGTCGCGCGACAGCTATCTCAACATCCACCAGATCGTCGCGGCCTGCGAGATCACCGGCGCCGACGCGGTGCATCCGGGCTACGGATTCCTGTCGGAGAATGCCAAATTCGCCGATATCCTCGCTGCGCACAACATCACCTTCATCGGTCCGTCCGGCGATCACATCCGCATCATGGGCGACAAGATCGAGGCCAAGCGCACTGCAAAGCGTCTTGGCATCCCGGTGGTGCCCGGCTCCGACGGCGCGGTCACCGAGGAAAAGGACGCCAAACGCATCGCCGCCGAGATCGGCTATCCCGTGATCATCAAGGCGTCGGCCGGCGGCGGCGGACGCGGCATGAAGGTGGCGCGCAGCGAAGCCGATCTTGTGGTCGCGTTGCAGACGGCGCGCTCGGAAGCCGGGGCCGCTTTTGGCGACGACGCCGTCTATATCGAGAAGTATCTCGAAAAGCCGCGCCACATCGAGGTCCAGGTGTTCGGCGACGGTGCCGGCCGCGGCGTGCATTTCGGCGAACGCGACTGTTCGCTGCAGCGCCGTCACCAGAAGGTCTGGGAAGAGGCGCCCTCGCCGGCGCTCAATGCCGAGGAGCGCGCGCATATCGGCGGCGTCCGTGCGAGGGCGATCGCCGATCTCGGCTACTCCGGTGCCGGCACCATCGAGTTCCTCTATGAGAACGGCGAGTTCTATTTCATCGAGATGAACACGCGCCTGCAGGTCGAGCATCCGGTGACGGAGGCGATCACCGGTATCGACCTCGTGCATGAGCAGATCCGCGTCGCCTCGGGCGGCGGGCTTTCGGTGCGCCAGGAAGAGATCCGCTTTCAGGGCCATGCCATCGAATGCCGCATCAATGCCGAGGATCCGCGCACCTTCACTCCCTCGCCCGGCACGATCACCCACTTCCACACGCCGGGCGGCCTCGGCATCCGTGTCGATTCCGGCGTCTATTCCGGCTACAAGATCCCGCCCTACTACGACAGCCTGATCGGCAAGCTGATCGTGCACGGCCGCAACCGTGTCGAATGCATGATGCGGCTGCGGCGGGCGCTCGACGAATTCGTCGTCGACGGCATCCAGA
>NZ_RZSX01000855.1:0-2660 GCF_004023105.1 Mesorhizobium sp. M5C.F.Ca.IN.020.32.2.1
ATATCGGCCGGCTTGGCGGTCACGAGGGTGTCAAGATCGAGGAACAGATCCTGATCACCGAAACCGGCAACGAGCAGCTTTCGAACTATCCGCTCGACGAGCGGCTGCTCGGCGGCTGATTATTTTTATGCGAGCGCCGCGACAGCCTCGCGCAACGCCACCACGATTTTCTCCGGTGTCGATCTGGCGGTGATGAACGGCAGGCCCTTGCGCCGCCTTGTCCAGCCGACCACCGCCACTGCTTCCGCTGCAGGCTCGAAGCGCTGCGCCAGCGCCCAGCTCAGGCAATCGATGGCGGCGACATCGGCCCTGCCCTCGGCAATTGCGGCGATCGAGGCACGGTGGCCACCGCTTTCGCTGCGCTCAGAGAAGATGTCGAGGCTTTCGCCCAGCGCCTCCAGGTCACGCGTCAGCCCGACGATGCCCGACATGGAATCGAGGCTGTTGAAGGTAAAGTGCTTGCCACGCAGGATATCGAGCGGGATGAGAGGGCTGCCGTCGGCCGGTGAGCCAATCGATGGCGCTTCACCTGCCCGCATCACGATGGCGCTCGAATAGAGTTCGCCCTGCCCGCCTTCGAAAGCATCGTAGCTCGGCTGGCCGATCACCTGGACATGCTCCGACAGGCCGGTCTCCATCGGGCCCCAGCAGGTCTGTGCGAACAGCAGCGCCGGATGCAGCCAGAGGCCATGAAAATACAGTTCGCCCGGCGGCAGCGTCGCCGGATCGGGCGCGATGACCTTTCCGGCGGCGTCGCGGATGCCGCCTTCCACAGGCCGTAGATCGGCATTGAAGCGAGCGATGTTTTGCGGCGCGTCGATGCCTTTTTGCCGGAAGGCATCACGCAGCCGCGCCCATTGGGCATCGACCTCGCTCCGCATTTCGGGCCAGTCGTACATCGGCAAGGCGGCAACGAAATCGCTCATGCCGGGATTTTGATCGTTACGCTGAGAAACTGACGAGACCATTGACGCGCACCTGGGCATCGCTGCCGGCGATGCCACAAAATTCATTCTTTCGGCGGCTCGGCGGGCACCGGCGCACTGCCAAGCCCATTGAGGCTGCGCGCTCTGACGCGCGGCTTGAACGCCCGGCCCGGTTCCGGCGTGCGCCGCAGCACCGGGTGGACGATCGGCTCCTTCGCCTTGAACGCATAAGCCTTGAGAAGCGCCAAATAGTTCGGATAAGCGTAGCCATTGTTCATCCGCAGCCACTCGTCACGGCGCTCGCGAAACAGCTTCGGCAGCCGGTACCAAGCCACCGTCGGGCTCTTGTGATGGACGAAATGCAGATTGTTGTTGAGGAACAGGAACGACAGCGGCGAACGCTCGACGATCACCGTGCGGCCTTCCGGATGCTCCGACCATTGGTGCTCTGCGAAGGTGCGGATCGAGATCAGCGATTGGCCCAGCCACACCGGAACCAGGATGTAGAGCCATAGCGGGATGCCGAAGCCGAACTGCACGACCGGCAGCACCACGGCGAGGCCGACGGCGTGCAGCAGCCATGCCTTTCGGATCATCTTGTCGCCGGCGAGCACCTGCTTGGCATCGTCGATGAAGAAGCCGATGCACGACAGCCATGGGCCGAGAATGAGACGGCCGATCATGGTGTTGTTGATCTTCAGCAGGAACTTCATCGCCGGCGGCAATTCGTCATGGTGCCACAGCGCCTTGTAGTAGCTTTCAGGATCGTCAAGCGGATCGGTCAGCCGTTCGTCGGCATGATGGCGCAGATGAATGGTCTTGAACCGACGGAACGGCCAGACGAGACCGATCGGCAGGAAGACGAAAGCTTCGTTGAGCTGCGCATTGCGAGTCGGATGGCCGTGCAGGACTTCGTGCGCCAGCGAGGATTGCAGCGCGGCCATCAAGGCCAGAACGACGAGCGCCAGCAGCGGATAGGACGGCCACAGGAATAGGCCGGCTGCAAGCCAGGTGCCGTAACAGAAAAACGCGAGAAACACGGTCGGCCATTCGATGGCCGGTGCATTGCGTCGTCTGTTATTCATGCTCGTCATGGATCGACCACTGCTCTTCCAGTTGCCGGAATCGTTTTGATTCCTGACAGCATTCTGTCAGGAGCATCGAGATGCCGCAACGCGACAAGGCGCACAAAATGTTGCGATTGCGCATTTTTAGCCGCAGGCGTTATAAATTGTAAACGAACTGGAGGATTCATTTACGCATAAACTGCCGCTTTAGCGGATTTGGCGGATTTTTTTCCTCCCAACGGCCGGAATGACGATATGGACAAACGCGACCTATCGACGATCTTCCGGGAGCGCCTGAAAATGCTCCTGACACGATCCGACTTGAACCAGTCCGCTTTCGCGACGGCGGTGGGCATCGATCGTTCGGCGCTTTCGCAGCTGCTGTCCGGCGCCTCGACACGCCTTCCCCGCGCCGAAACGCTGCTCAACATTGCCGCCGAATTCAAAGTGTCGCTCGACTGGCTGCTCGGCCTCAGCCAGGACGAAGGCGTCACCGGTGAAATCCGCGAGAGCCTGGAGATCGAGGAAGCGCCCGACGGTTTCGACCGCACGCTGCTGGCCAGATGGCATGCCGAGGCCGCCGGTACGAAAATCCGTTACGTGCCGGCCGGCATTCCCGACCTTCTGCGCACCGCGGCGCTCGTCGCCTCCGAGGCTGGTATCGCCA
>NZ_RZSX01000856.1:0-2658 GCF_004023105.1 Mesorhizobium sp. M5C.F.Ca.IN.020.32.2.1
GCGCTCTGGTCATGCATCCCGGCCCGATGAACCGCGGCGTCGAGAGTGCCTCGGAAATCGCCGACGGGCCGCAGAGCGTCATCCAGGAACAGGTGGAGATGGGTGTTGCCGTGCGCATGGCGGTGATGGAAGCGCTGCTCGATCCCCGCCGCAACCGCGAAGTTGCCCGATGAGCACAACGGTCTTCAGCCGGGCCCGCATCATCGATCCGTCGCGCGGCATTGACGAGGTCGGCACCGTCATTGTCGAGGGCCGCAAGATCGTCGCTGCCGGCAAGTCGGCCTTGAACCAGGGCGCTCCGCAAGATGCTACCGTCATCGACTGCGCCGGCAAAGCAATCATGCCGGGCCTGATCGATGCGCGCGTCTTCATCGGCGAGCCGGGCGGCGAGCACCGCGAAACCATCGCTTCGGCCAGCTTGGCGGCGGCGGCCGGCGGCGTCACTTCCATCGTCATGATGCCCGACACCGACCCGGTGATCGACAATGTCGCGCTGGTCGAATTCGTGCTGCGCACTGCCAAGGATACGGCCATCGTCAACATCTTTCCGGCGGCGGCGATCACCAAGGGCCTCGAGGGCCGCGAGATGACCGAATTCGGCCTGCTGCGCGAGGCCGGCGCGGTCGCCTTCACCGACGGGCGGCACACCATATCAAGCGCACTGGTGATGCGCCGCGCGCTGACCTATGCGCGCGATTTCGGCGGCGTGATCGCGCATGAAACCCAAGACGCCGACCTCGCCTCATCAGGCGTCATGAACGAAGGCCTCTATGCCAGCTGGCTCGGCCTCGCCGGCATTCCGCGCGAGGCCGAGTCCATTCCGCTGGAGCGTGACCTTGCGCTGGCGCGGCTGACCGGCGGCGCCTATCACGCGGCCAAGATCTCGACGGCCATGGCGGCAACCGCGGTAACGCGGGCGAAAGCCGACGGCGCGAATGTCACAGCAGGCGTGTCGATCCACAATCTGTCGCTCAACGAGAACGATGTCGGCGAATACCGCACCTTCTTCCGGCTGACGCCGCCGCTGCGCGCCGAGGAAGACCGGCTGGCGATGATCGAGGCGGTCAAGGACGGCACGGTCGACATCATAGTCTCCTCGCACGACCCGCAGGACGTCGACACCAAGCGCCTGCCTTTCGCCGACGCCGCGGCCGGCGCCATCGGGCTGGAAACGCTGCTGGGTGCGGCGCTGCGGCTTTATCACAATGGCGACGTGACGCTGCTTAGATTGGTCGAGACCTTGTCCACCGCGCCGGCAAGACTGCTAGGCCTGCCCGGCGGCACGCTGAAGCCGGGCGCGATCGCCGATCTTGCGCTGGTCGATCTCGACGAGCCATGGATCGTCAGCGAAAGCGGTATCCGTTCGCGCTCGAAAAACACCTGTTTCGAAGGCGCGCGGCTGCAGGGCAAGGTCTTGCAAACGATGATGGCGGGCCGCACAGTGTTTTCAGCCTAATGCATGTCGCGCAAAAGTGTGCAGCGGTTTTGCGATAACGACATGCATAAAACAGTAACCTAAAGCGCGTCGCTGAGGCGGGTCAAACGCGACGCGCTTTAGGGCATATCTGGGGGAACAATGGCTTACGGCATCGTCTTGGCGCTGGTGTTCGGCTATCTGCTCGGCTCGATCCCGTTCGGGCTCCTGATCACACGTGCCGCCGGTCTTGGCGACGTCCGCAATATCGGCTCCGGCAATATCGGCGCCACCAATGTGCTGCGCACCGGCAACAAGGGCCTGGCCGCCGCCACGCTGCTGCTCGACGCGCTGAAAGGCACGGCGGCCGTGCTGATCGCCGGTCGCTTTGCACCGGAGCTCGGGCCCTGGGCCGGCCTCGGCGCCTTTTTCGGCCATCTGTTTCCGGTCTGGCTCGGTTTCAAGGGCGGCAAGGGGGTCGCCACCTATCTCGGCGTGCTGATTGCATTGGCCTGGCAGGTGGCACTGATCTTCGCCGTCGTCTGGCTGGCCGTCGCTTTCTTGTTCCGCTATTCCTCGCTGGCCGCGCTGACGGCAGCAGTCGTCGTGCCGATCGCGCTCTATGTCCTCAGCACGCCTGAGATTGCCGGGCTGTTCGCGCTGATGAGCCTGATCGTCATCATAAAACACCGCGCCAACATCACGCGGCTGCTGGCCGGCACCGAGGGCAAGATCGGAGCCAGGGAGTGAGCCAGCGCGCCGCCGGGCCGCGGCTCAGCGACCGGCAGCGGTTGAGCTGGCTTCGTTTGATTCGCACGCCGAATGTCGGCCCGGCCACCTTTCGCGACCTGATCAACCGTTTCGGCTCGGCCGAGACGGCGCTCGAGATGCTGCCCGAGCTGATGATTTCGGGAGGCGCCAGAAAGATCGTCCGCATCCCGTCGATGGCGGAGGCCGAGGCGGAAGTGGAGACAGCCCGGCGCGCCGGCGCCCGCTTCGTCGGCATCGGCGAAGGCGACTATCCACCGCTGATGAAAAGCATGGACCATCCGCCGCCGCTGCTCGCGGTCAAAGGCGAAGGCGCGGTGTTTCGGCTGCCGGCAATCGCCATCGTCGGCGCCCGCAACGCCTCGCTGGCCGGCATCAAGATGGCGCGAACGCTCGCCGCCGAACTCGGCCGCGACGGCTACGGCATCGTCTCCGGTCTGGCGCGCGGCATCGACACGGCAGCACATCAGGGCAGC
>NZ_RZSX01000857.1:0-2655 GCF_004023105.1 Mesorhizobium sp. M5C.F.Ca.IN.020.32.2.1
GCCGTCAGCCGGCCGGCGAGTGACGGGCCGGCCTGTCCGGCGCCGATGATGATGGCGTCGAATGTCTTTGCCGTCATGCCACCGCCGCCACGATCAGCAGGCCACCGATGATCGCCACCGCGTCCTCGATAAGGGCGGCTGGCAGGTCCTTGCCGAAAGCGATCGCCAGGCGTTTGCGCAGCTCGGCGCCGCCCAGCGTGCCGATCACCGCGCCGATGGCGCCTGCGATCAGGCCGCCGATCGTGGCGCCGCCGGTCGCGCCGATCACCGCGCCGGTGAAGGCGCCCATGACGATGCGGGCGCCGAACTGCTGTGGGACCTTGCGGCTCGGCGTCGACGGCAGCTGGTCGGTGACGAGCTCGGCGACGGCCAGGATGGTGAAGATGCCGACGGTGATCCAATGGCCCATGAAACCAGCCCAGGTTACGGCGACCGGCAGCCAGCCGAGATAAGCGCCCCAGGCGACGGCGGCGGGCGCGGTCATGGCGCGAAGGCCGGCAACGACGCCGATCAGAAGTGCAAGGATGTACAGCATGATTGATCCCCCCTCGATCACACGGCCTGGGATGGCCCAGCCGGGGCAGGCTAGCATAGGATCGGCATTTGACCAGAGGCCTGCGATCTCTGCGTTACCCGATTTTTATGGACTGTGCTTTGACACCACGTTGAAACAGCAGGTAAGACAGGAGGGCATCGCCTTGAACGGAAGCGAGCGCATAAAAATGGCCGCGGGCGAGTGGTATACTTGCCTCGACTCAGAGCTGGAGGCGCTGCGCATCCTCGCTCGCGACGCGGTGTTCGAACACAACAGCTTGCCGCCCCGGCAACGTGGCGACGTCGGACCTGCCTTGAAGTCGCTGCTCGGCGCTGCGGGCGAGCGCGCCCGGATCGAAGCGCCGTTCCACTGCGCCTACGGCTTCAACATCTTTCTCGGCGACGGCGTCTTCCTCAATGCCGGCTGCATCATCCTCGATACGGCGCCAGTCCGCATCGGCAAGGGAACGCTACTCGGCCCCAACGTGCAGATCTACTGCGCCGAGCATCACAAAGAGGCAGCGGGGCGACAGGCCGGGCTGGAGATCGCCAAGCCGGTCGAGATCGGCGACAATGCCTGGATCGGCGGCAGTGCGGTCATCCTCGCTGGGATCAGCATCGGCGCCGGCGCTATTGTCGGAGCGGGTGCTGTGGTGACGCGCAAATGTGCCGCCAAACACCACGGTTGTGGGCAACCCGGCGCGGCCGGTCAGGCGCGGCTGAGCATCCGGATCAACGCGAGGCGGCGTGCGCGTCCTGATCAGAGTTCTTCGAGAATTCGCGCCGGTACTGCGCGGGCGAGGTCCTGAGCCGTGCCGCGAAGTGCTGGCGCAGCGACGTGGCGCTACCGAACCCGGCCTCGAAGGCAACCGTGTCCATCGATTTTTCCGTTGCTTCCAGCAGCCGCTGCGCCAGCGCGACGCGCTGATCGATCAGCCAGTCGCCGAAACTGGTGCCGATCGTTTTCTGGAAGCGGCGCGTGAACGTCCGGCGGGTGAGACCGGCGGCGTCGGCGACGCTGTCCAGACTGTGCAGATCGCCAAGCGTTTTGCGCACCGTGTCGAGGGCCTGTGTGAAGCGATCCGCGTTGCCGGTCCTGGCGATGGGGCGTTCTATGAACTGCGCCTGCCCACCTTGCCGATGGGGAGAAAGCACGATCTGCCGGGCAAGTCGAAGAGCCGCCTCGGCGCCGTAGCGGGCTCGCACGATGTGGAGACAGCAGTCAAGCCCGGCGGCGACGCCGGCAGATGTCATGACATCGCCATTGTCGATGTAGAGCACGTCCGGATCGACGATCATGTCGGGATAAAGCGCCTGCAGCTGCTCGGTATAGGCCCAGTGCGTCGCGGCTCGCCGCCCCGAAAGCAGTCCGGTCGCCGCAACAGCGAAGGTGCCGAGGCACAGTCCGACAATCAATGTGCCGTTGCGGTGCGCTCGCAGCAGCGCCTCTACCAGAACCGCAGGTGGGGGATTTTCGAGATCTCGCCAGCTTGGGACGATCACGATGTCCGCGGCATCGAGGCTGCCAAGCCCTTGAGGCGCAGTCACGGTCAATCCTGCTTCGGTATGGATAGGCACGCTTTCGATCGCACAGATGCGGAAGTCGAAGCGCGGCAGGCCGAGCGCGGCGCGGTCTTCGCCGAATACAAGGCACGGCACGGAAAGGTGGAACGGACTGATGCCATCGAAGGCGATGGCGGCAACGATCGGATCGGCCATGCTGAGCACCGATAAGGGTTAGATCCGAATTGTCCCAATCCTTTTGAATAATGTCAATTGGGACACTTTTGGAATCCGGCAGCAGGCCTATCCTCCGACCAATCAAAGCCAAACGGGAAAGGAAAGCTCAGTGTCTGAACCAGTCAAAGGCAAGGCGCCACGCCGCGCCCTCATCGTCGTCGACATCCAGAACGACTATGATGGCGGCAACCTGGCCATCCAATATCCGCCGTTTCGCGACAGCGTCGTCAACGCAGCACGAGCGATGGACGCAGCCGCCGAGGCAGGCGTCAAGGTCGTGGTCATCAAGCAGCTGGCGCCCGAAACGTCGCCGATTTTCGCCAAAGGCAGCCACGGCGCCGAATTGCATCCCGAGATATCAAGGCGAAGCCGCGATCATTA
>NZ_RZSX01000858.1:0-2638 GCF_004023105.1 Mesorhizobium sp. M5C.F.Ca.IN.020.32.2.1
CAATGAGACCGTCGCCACCCAGATCGTCTGGGGCCAGGTGTCGACTCCGATCAGCAGGATCGCCGGATTGAAGATGAAGACGAACGGCAGGATCGCCGTGCGCAGCGAATAGAGCGCGCCCTGGAAGCCGGTGGCGATCGGGTCTTCCTTGGAAATCGCCGCCGCAGCGAAGGCCGCCAGCCCGACCGGCGGGGTGATGTCGGCCATGATGCCGAAGTAAAAGACGAACAGGTGGACCGCGATCAGCGGGATCGGCAGTCCGGCCTGCGCACCGAGATCGACCACCACCGGCGCCATCAGCGTCGCCACGAGGATGTAGTTTGCGGTGGTCGGAATACCCATGCCGAGCACAAGGCTGATCGCGGCGATGAGGATCAGCATAAGGATGACGTTGCCGCCGGAGATGAACTCGACGAGCTCCGTCATCATCAGGCCGAGACCGGTCAGCGTGATCGTGCCGACGACGATGCCGGCGGTGGCCGTGGCGATACCGATGCCGATCATGTTGCGGGCGCCGAGCGCCAGCCCGTCGATCAGGTCGTCCCAGGCAGCACGCACTGAGGCGGCGAGGTTTTCGTTACGGAATACCGCCATCAGCGGCTTGCGAGTGGCGACGATACCGAGGATCGACAGGGTCGCCCAGAACGCCGAGAGGCCTGGCGACATCTGCTCTACCATCAGGCACCACAGAAGCACCGCGATCGGGATGAGGAAATCGAGCCCGGTCCGCGTGACGTCCCAGGCGCGCGGCAGTTCCAGGATCGGCGCGTTCGGATCGTCAAGTGCGAGGTCCGGATAGCGCGAGGAATACCAGACCGAGGCGACGTAGAGAGCTACGCCAGCGATTGCGAGCACCGGCGGCGCAGTCCCGCCAAAGACAGCCTGGATAGCAACGATGCTGTAATAGACTATACAGACAGCGAGAATGCTGCCCGACAGTCCCAGCCCCATCCGCAGCATCCGTTCTCTTGCCGGCGTCGGACGCTGCGGGATCGTCTTCAGGTCCATCTTTATCGCTTCGAGATGTACCATGTAGAGCAGCGCGAGATAGGAGAAGACCGCCGGCAGCAGCGCGTGCATGACGATCTCCGAATAGGGAATGCCGACATATTCGACCATCAGGAAGGCGGCCGCGCCCATGACCGGCGGCATGATCTGGCCGTTGATTGAGGCTGAAGCCTCGATGGCGCCCGCCTTGACGCCGGAAAGGCCGGTGCGCTTCATCAACGGGATGGTGAAGATGCCGCCTGAGACCACGTTGGAGACGGACGAACCGGACACCACACCGTTGAGAGCCGATGAGACCACCGCGACTTTCGCCGGGCCGCCACGCAGATGGCCGAGCAGCGCGATGGAGATTTGCATCATCCAGTTGCCGGCGCCTGCCTTTTCCAGAAGCGTACCGAACAGGACGAAGAGAAAGACGAAGCTCGTCGATACGCCAAGTGCAATCCCGAAGACGCCTTCGGTGGTCAACCATTGATGGTTGAGAAACTTATTGAGTGATGCGCCGCGATGTTGAATCACGTCCGGCATGTACTGGCCGGCAAAGGTGTAGAAGATGAAGACACATGCCACGACCACCATTGGAAGGCCGAGCGCGCGGCGCGTCGCTTCGAGGAGCAACAGGATGCCAACTGTGCCGGTAACGAGATCGAGCGTGGTTGGCTGGCCGGGCCGTCCGGAAAGCTCGACGTAGAAGAGAAAGAGATAGGAGCCGGCAAACCCCCCGACCGCGGCCAGCACCCAGTCGAGCAGCGGCACACGATCGCGGGGCGAGGATCTCAGCGCCGGATAGGCGAGGAACGTCAAGAACAGCGCGAAGCCGAGGTGAATGGCGCGCGCTTCCGTATCATTGAGGATGCCGAAGCCGAACACGAACGGCAAAGGCGAAGCGTACCAGAGCTGGAAAAGCGACCAGCCAACTGCAACCCAAAGCAGGATTCGAGCGACTGTTCCGCTCGGATGCCGGCCACCCGTATCAGCCTCCGCGACCAGCTGTTCGAGCTCTTGGAGATCGACGCTGGCCGGTTGTGCCTTCACTTCGCTCAATGACGCCTCCTGTTGCGGATGGGTCCGGCGGGTCCGCTGGATCCGCCGGGCTGTCGTCAGATCACGAAGCCTACTTCAGCCAGCCCTTCTCCTTGAAGTATTTTTCAGCGCCCGGATGCAGTGGCGCGGAATTTCCTTCCGACACCATCTTGGCCGGATCGAGATTGGCAAAGGCCGGATGCAGCGACTTGAACTCGTCGAAATTTTCGAACACCGCCCTGGTCAGCTGATAGACGCTCTCGTCAGGAACCTTGGCCGAGGTGACCAGCGTGGCGAGCACCCCGAAAGTCTCGGTATCGTCGGGATTGTTAGCGTAGAGCCCGCCCGGGATCACCGCCTTGGCGTAGTAGGGATTTTCTGCGACCAGCTTGTCCACGACTTCTCCGGTCAACGGCACCAGCTTGGCAGCGCAGGTAGTGGTCGGATCCTGGATGTTCGCGGAGGGATGGCCGACGCCGTAGAAGAACCCGTCGATCTTGCCGTCGCAGAGCGCCGGGCCGTGCTCGTCAGCCTTCAACTCCGATGCGAGCGAAAAGTCGGCCAACGTCCAGCCCATCGCGCCGAGCAGACGTTCCATGGAAGCGCG
>NZ_RZSX01000859.1:0-2635 GCF_004023105.1 Mesorhizobium sp. M5C.F.Ca.IN.020.32.2.1
GTCCGGAAATGATAGTGGACGCCTTCGATCTCGCTGCCGCGGCGCGGCCGCGTGGTGACGGAGACCGACAGGTCGAGACTGGAATCGCTTTCCAGAAGATTGCGCGCGATCGTCGACTTGCCGGCCCCGGACGGCGACGACAGCACGAGCATAAGACCCCGGCGGCGAATGCGGGAACCCAAATCCCTGGCAACCATAGGCTCCTTGGCGACCATCAGGGTTACTCCAGATTCTGGACCTGTTCGCGAAACTGGTCGACGACCGCCTTCAGCTCCAGCCCTATGGCAGTGACCGCAGCGGCGTTCGACTTCGAACACAGCGTATTCGATTCGCGGTTGAATTCCTGCGCCAGAAAATCGAGCTTGCGGCCGATGGCGCCGCCGCCTGCCAGCAGCACCCGACCGGACGCCACATGCGTCCTCAGCCGGTCGATCTCCTCGCGGATGTCGGCCTTGGTGGCTAGGAACGCCGCCTCCATATGCAACCGGCTGGCGTCGAGATTGGCGGAGGCATCCATCAGCAGCCGAACCTGCTCGGCAATCCGTTCCCGAATCACCGTCGGCTCGCGCGACGGATCGGCCTCGGCGCGCACCGTCAGCGCCTCGATAGCGTCGATATGGCCGGACAGCAGCGAGCGTAGGGCGGCGCCCTCGCCCTGGCGTGCCTGCTCCAGCCCGCCCAGCGCCACTTCGAGCGCCGAGAGAATCGCGCTGTCGAGCGCCGCCCGCGCCTCTTCGGTTTCGGTGGTTTCGGGGATGTCGAGCACGCCGCGTAGCGAAAGCAGCCCGTCGGCTGTCGCAGGCGCTACGCCGAACTGCTCCTGCAGCCGCTTCGCCAGCCCCGCCAGATCCCTCAGGAAGGCCTCGTTGACCACTTGCTGCGCCTGCTGGCCGGCGGCACGGCTGACTGTCAGCGTTGCCTGGAAATTGCCGCGCGCAAAGCGCTTTTGCACCGTCTGCCTGGCGGCCGGCTCGAGCCGCTCGAGGCCCTGCGGCAGCCGCAGCCTGACCTCGACGCTCTTGCCGTTGACCGACTTGACCTCCCAGGCGATCGACGTGCCGTCATGTTCGGCGACGGCCCGTGCAAAACCGGTCATGCTCTGCAAATTCATGATGCCCTTGCTTCCCCCTGGCGCATGATCCCGGAAGCGGTTCCGGCCAGACATGCGCGGCTTCAAAATACCGGAGCGCCTTCGCGCCGAATCGGACGCAAGGCGCTCATGATCACAAAATCAGCACGTCCCTGCCGTCAAACGAATCGGAGGGACGACCCCAGAACCGTCCGGCGCTACTGCGCCGGTCCCGCGTCGCCATCATCGCCGCCGTCCACCGGCGCATCGGTCTGACCTTCCACCTTGGCGGCGTCGGCCTTGGCAGTTCCGGCCTTGGCAGCGTCATCGGCCAGCTTCTTCTGCAGCGCCCGGTAGCGGGCGACGTTCTCATTGTGCTCGGCGAGCGTCGCGGCAAAGACGTGACCGCCGGTGCCGTCGGCGACGAAATAGAGGTCGTCGGTCTTCGACGGGTTGGCTACCGCTTCCAGCGCCGCGCGGCCAGGATTGGCGATCGGCGTCGGCGGCAGGCCATTGATCAGATAAGTGTTGTAGGGCGTCGGCTTCTTGATGTCCGACTGGTAGATCGGGCGGTCCGCGGGTTTGCCCTTGCCGCCGAACAGGCCGTAGATAATGGTCGGATCGGACTGCAGCCGCATGCCCTTGGCCAGCCGGTTGAGAAAGACGGCGGCGACCCGTGAGCGTTCGTCGCCCTTGCCCGTCTCCTTCTCGACGATCGAAGCCAGGATGACGAAGTCGTCGACATTGGCCAGAGGCAGATCGGGCGCGCGCCGCTGCCAGACATCCTCGACCAGCTTCTTCTGATCCGCCAAAAGCTTGTCGACCATCTGCTGGCGTGTCGCGCCGCGGGTGAAACGCAGCGTGTCGGTAGCAAGGCTGCCCTCGGGTGGAATGGTCGCCGGCATATCGCCGTCGAGCGCTGCCTGCTCGGCGATGCGCTGCAGCGCCTGCTCGACCGTCAGTCCCTCGGGGACGGTCAGCGAATACATCACCGACTTGCCGCTCTTCAGCAACTCCATGATGTCGCGCATGGAGGCCTGCGGCTTGATCTCGTATTCGCCGGCCTTCAGAGCAGAATCATTGCCAAAGGCACGCACGCCAAGGCGGAAGATGCGCGCGTCGCTGATCAGTCCGCGCCGCTCGAGCTGCTCTGCAATTTCCTGGACGCCGGTGTTCGGCTTGACCAGAAAGGTGTCGGCATTGGCAGACGGGCCGGGCTCGTTGAATTCCTGCTTGCCGAAATACAACGCAAAACCGGCCGCCAGAATCAACAGCATCACCAAGGAGATGACGAAGTTCATGAACACAACGAACTGGCTGCGCGAGGCGCGGGAGCGCTTGGGCGGCGGCGTGCCGGCTTCGGGCCGCAATGCCTCGCTGGCCGTCTTCGGCACGATCGGACTCGACGGTGTGGACCGTTGCCCGAATTCCCCGTTGTCCGCCGCATTCGTGTTCATGGCGCCCTACCGTTTGGTCTTGCAACGACTCCCCTTGGGCAGAGTAGGGGCGAATATGGCAAAATTGACGGCACGCATACGCCGTGCCGGCCGGCTGACCGGTCAGCCA
>NZ_RZSX01000085.1:0-11628 GCF_004023105.1 Mesorhizobium sp. M5C.F.Ca.IN.020.32.2.1
GTCGAACATCTCGCCCTGCAGCGCACAGGCAAGGTCCCAGGTCGGCTGGCGGCTCATCGTCGCGTCGAGCGAGAGTATCAGCCTGCCAGAACCGGTCGCGGACGCAGCGAGCGTCCTTGCCTGACGGATAAAGGCGTCGATCTCGCCAGTGCTTGATTGGGACTCAACCGGCGCAGGATTGGCCTTTGCGGGCACGGGCTGCTTCTTGTCGCTCATGACATTCAAGATGTGGCGTTGTCGCACAGCTTGCAAGCCCAGCATGAGGCGATCTCCAGGGCCAGCGATCACGGCAGCTTTGAATTTGGGGGACCTTCCTAGAGAAGGCCGAGATCGGCAAGCTCGCGCCTGAGTTTCGGCGGCATCTCGACCAATCCCGCTTTACCCTTGCCGAGATCGGCCGGTGCGTCCGACGGTTTCAGGTAGCGCCAGCCTTGAAAGGCGCGGCGCGGCTGCCATTCGGTGCGCACCACCGCGGGATCGAGCATCAGATGACAGCGGCCGATGCCCTCGTCATCGGTGAAAGGACGGATTTCCGTGATCAACTGGCGGCATTGCACATTGCCCTTGATCACCCAGTAGAGCGAACCGCCATCGGTGACCTCGGCGCCGCGCGTCGGCATCATGCGGGTGGTGTGGTATTGCTCGACCGGTTCACCGGCGCGCCGCCGTTCGTCGAGGCGGAAGGCAATCCACTCTTCGAGATCTTCAACGCTGTCGCAGCCGACGCAGAGCTTTATGAGATTAAGAGACATGAATTAAGGTTTAGTCCGGCGTGCGAAGGCGTCAACGGCCTGGTCGACTTTCTCCACAGTGCCAGTCTTCGCAGTGCTGTTCTCCACAGTGCCAATCCCCAGTGCAAAGTTTGGCTCAGCATTCCACGATATTGACGGCCAGTCCGCCGAGGCTGGTTTCCTTGTATTTCTCGTTCATGTCGAGGCCGGTCTGGCGCATTGTCTCGATCGCGGCATCGAGCGGCACGAAGTGAACGCCGTCGCCCTTGATGGCCAGCGAAGCAGCAGTCACCGCCTTGACGGCGCCGAGTGCGTTACGCTCGATGCAAGGCACCTGCACCAGCCCGCCGACCGGATCGCAGGTCATGCCGAGATGATGTTCAAGCGCGATCTCGGCGGCGTTCTCGACCTGCTCGGGCGTGCCGCCCATCACGGCGCACAGCCCCGCTGCCGCCATCGCCGAGGCCGAACCGACCTCGCCCTGACAGCCGACTTCGGCGCCCGAGATAGAAGCGTTGGTCTTGATGATGCCGCCGATCGCTGCCGCGGTCAGCAGGAAATCGCGGATGCTCGGCTGGTCGGCCTCGGGATGGAAATGCAGCCAGTAGCGCAGCACCGCGGGCAGCGTGCCTGCAGCACCGTTGGTCGGCGCGGTGACGACGCGCCCGCCGGCGGCGTTCTCCTCATTCACCGCCATGGCATAGATCGACAGCCAGTCGTTGGCGAGCAGCGGATTGGGCCGGTTCTGCCGCCACTGCTCCTGCAGCTTGTCATGCAATTGCCGCGCGCGTCGGCGCACCTTCAGCCCGCCCGGCATGATGCCGTCCTGCGACAGGCCACGCTCGATGCAGCTCTTCATGGCGCTCCAGATGCCGTCGAGGCCGGCGTCGAGTTCCTCGCGCGGCATCTGCGTCTCTTCGTTGACGCGCTTCATGTCGGCGATGGAAAGGCCGCTTTTCGCCGCCATCGACAGCATCTCGACGGCGTTCTTGAAGGGGTATGGAACCTTCTTGCCTTCCGTCTTCACCGAGCCCTTCACCTTCATCCGCTGCAGCTCCTCCTCGGAAACCACGAAGCCGCCGCCGATCGAATAATAGATGCGTTTGAGCAGCAGGCGGTCGTCAGCATCATAGGCGAAAAAAGCCATGCCGTTGGCGTGGCCGGAAAGCGGCGTCTTGCGATCCAGTACCAGATCCGTCGCCGGGTCGAAGCGATAGGAGGGATGGCCGGGCGGCGAAATCCGCTTGTGGGCGGCGATACGGTCGACGATGTTGTCCGCCTGATCGGGGTCCACCGTCTGCGGCGTCTGGCCGGCAAGCCCGAGCACGACGGCGCGATCGGAACCATGGCCGATGCCGGTATAGGCAAGCGAGCCGTGCAGGCTGGCGGCGATGCGGTCGACCTTGGCGCCGGCCGGGCGTGGCCAGTCATCTCCCGCGACCTCGTCGAGAAAACGCCGCGCAGCTGTCATCGGTCCCATCGTGTGCGAACTCGATGGTCCAATGCCGATCTTGAACAGGTCGAAAACCGAAAGGAACACGCGCCGCTGTCTCCTATTGGAATTTACATATAGGAATTCCTGTGATGTTTCCGCTCTTTCGAAGATCGCGGCGCTGCACCTGCCGACCTTGTTTGCTCCGGCAGCGACATCGTTGCGTTCCGCCATCGAAGCGGCGCCACCGCTTGTGGTAAAAGGGTCGCATGGGCGATTCCTTTCATTTGTCGACGGCCGACCTCGTGGCGCTGGCCTTCTTCCTTTTCGTATGGGTGCTGCATACGCTCGCATCCGACGGGAAGCTGGTCAGCCGCATGTCGCTGACGACAGCGATGAACGTCCAGCGCGAAGCCTGGATGCGGACCATGGCCGAACGCGAGATCCGCATCGTCGACACCGCCATTATGGCAGGTCTTCAACAGGGAACCGCCTTCTTCGCCTCCAGTTCGCTGATTGCGATCGGCGGCTGTTTTGCCTTGGTCGGCGCCTCCGATCAGGTTGTTTCGATGCTGAGCGATCTACCGCTCGGCGCGACATCATCCCGCTCCGCCTTTCAGATGAAGGTGTTCGGATTGGTGCTGATCCTTGCCTATTCCTTTTTCAAGTTCGGCTGGGCCTACCGGCTGTTCAACTACTGCTCGATTCTGATCGGAGCTGTGCCGATTCCGCATGGCGAGGCCTCACGTAACCCGATTAGCGAGACGGCGGTATGGCGTGCGGCGCGCATGAACATGCTGGCCGGGAAACACTTCAATTCCGGCCTTCGCGGCGTGTTTTTCTCGATCGGTTATCTCGGCTGGTTCGTCGACCCAAAAGTGTTCGTGCTGTCGACGCTGCTTTTGCTGGCGGTCCTGGTGCGTCGCCAGTTCTTCTCGGCGGCCCGGCAAGCCGTGATAGGTCAGCCGCCCGAACCAACACCCGGTCCAGGGAAGAGTTGATCGATGCGGCCCGACAGCCAGTAGGCGGCGAGCCCGATCCATTCACGGATTGCGGTGGTGGTGACCTCCAACCCGCTATAAGGGAAGAACGCACCGATGCTTTCCTTGCCAGTGGTCATGTAGTCGACCGGCCACGGAATGGTCGGAAAGCCGGCCTTGTCGAACAGCGCCGTGGCGCGTGGCATGTGGAAGGCTGATGTCACCAGCAACCAGGTCTCACCCGCTTTTGGCGTCACCAGTTCTCTGGTGAACACTGCATTCTCGTAGGTGTTGCGGGATTTGTTCTCGAGGACCAGCCGATCGGTCGTCACGCCAAGCGCAGTGAGCAGACGCGGCCCCGTATCTGCATCGCCCTCACCTTCGGCGAGCATCTGGACAGTGCCACCGGAGATAACGATTTTCGCTGTCGGAAAACGCCGTGCCAGTACGGCCGCCTCGACGATCCGGTCGCCGGCGCCATTCAATTCATAGCCGCCACGCACGGCATTGGTGGCGCCCTCCAAACCGCCGCCCAGCACAATGATACCGTCCACCTTTTCTGGCAGCGGCGGCCTGGGGAAGCGTTGCTCCAGGGGAATGAGCATCATTGCCCCGAGTGAGGTCAATGTCGAAAGCGCTAAAATAACGAGGGCAAGGAAGCTGCCGGCGGTCGCCAATCGTTGCCACCCGAACCTCGACGCCAACAGCCCCGCCAGCAGCAGGAAAATCGCACCATTCAACGGCTGGACAAAGAACCAGAGAAATTTGGAAAGATAGAAGAACATCCCTCACCCTCACCGCATCGGCCCAAAGATCGGTACCGATTTTAGGAAAGCACGATGCGTAGATTCAAAGTGTTAGAGTGTCCTTTGTGCGTCCAAGTGGATGCTCGTCGCTCTAACGCATGCCGCCCCAAAGCGCGTAGCAGTTTTGGGGCAACGACATTCATAAGCCAGGACTAAAGTGCCTCGCATCATTCAAATGCGAAGCCTTGGATTAGAAACGATCCTACCACCACTTTTCCGGCTGGAACGTACCCGCCGCCTGTTCGATGACATGGGCGGTCTGGAACAAAGTTTCCTCGTCGAAGGGCCGGCCGATGAGCTGCAGGCCGAGCGGAAGGCCCTTGGCGTCAAGCCCCGCGGGTACCGCGATGCCTGGCAGTCCGGCCATGTTCACGGTCACCGTAAAGATGTCATTGAGGTACATCTTGACCGGATCGGCGGCCATGTCCTCGTCGGCGATGCCAAAGGCCGCCGACGGCGTCGCCGGCGTCAGGATGACGTCGACGCCGGCGGCGAATGCGTTTTCGAAATCCCGCTTGATGAGATTCCGCACCTTCTGCGCCTGCAGATAGTAGGCGTCGTAGTAGCCTGCGGAGAGGACATAGGTGCCGATCATGATGCGGCGCTTGACCTCGCGGCCGAAGCCGGCGGCGCGGGTCTTCTCGTACATGTCAACAATGTCCTTGCCCGGCACGCGCAACCCATAGCGGACGCCGTCATAGCGGGCGAGGTTCGAAGAGGCTTCGGCGGGCGCGACGATGTAATAGGCCGGCAGCGCATATTTGGTATGCGGAAGCGAAATGTCGACGATCTCGGCGCCGGCATCTTTCAGCCAGGCAATGCCTTTCTGCCACAGCGCCTCGATCTCGTCGGGCATGCCGTCGACGCGGTATTCCTTGGGGATGCCGACCTTCATGCCCTTGATCGGCTTGCCGATCGCCGCCTCGTAATCCGGCACCGGCCGGTCGACCGAGGTGGTGTCCCTCGGATCGACCGAGGCCATCGATTTCAAGAGGATCGCGGCGTCGCGCACATCGCGGGCGATCGGTCCGGCCTGGTCGAGCGACGAAGCAAAGGCGACAATACCCCAGCGCGAGCAGCGGCCGTAGGTAGGCTTAATGCCGACCGTGCCGGTGAAGGCGGCGGGCTGGCGGATCGAACCGCCGGTGTCGGTGGCAGTGGCGCCGGCACATAGGAGCGCTGAAACGGCGGAGGCCGAGCCGCCTGACGAACCGCCCGGCACCAGCTGGGCGTTGTCCAGCGTGCGCGCGGTCCTGGTGCCGCCGGCCGAGACGAAACCGCCATCGCCCTGATGCGTGGTTGGCATCACCACCGTGTCGAGGCGCGAACGCCGCCACGGATTGACGACGGGGCCGTAGTGGGAGGTCTCGTTGGAGGAGCCCATGGCGAACTCGTCCATGTTGAGCTTGCCGAGCATCACGGCGCCGTCGGCCCACAGATTGGCAGTGACAGTCGATTCGTAATGCGGCTTGAACCCATCCAGCACATGGCTGCAGGCCTGGGTGTGGATGCCTTCGGTGCCGAACAGGTCCTTGATCCCGAGCGGTATGCCTTCGAGCGTCCCGCCCTCGCCCTTCGCCAGCTTCGCGTCCGAGGCCTTGGCCATGTCGCGCGCCTTGTCGTCGGTAACGACGACATAGGCGTTGAGCGTCGGATTGGCCCGCTCGATCGCCTGGAGATAGGCTTCAGTGATCTCGGTTGCGGTGATTTCCTTGGCGCGCAGCTTGGTGCGGGCCTGCGAAATCGTCAGGTGGGTCAGGTCGCTCATCAGGCAAGGCTCTTTTCGTAAAACACCGACCACTCGGTATCGGGATAGTCCAGCACCGGGCCGCAGCGCGAAAATCCGGCGCCTTCATAGACGGTCCACGCTGCCGGATGGCGGTCGCCGGTTTCCAGCACCAAACGCTTCAGCCCTTCATTGCGCGCGAGCGCTTCGATCCGCTCGACGATCCTGGCGCCGATCTTCTGTCCACGATGCGACGGCCGCGTGTACATGCGCTTGACCTCGCCGACGGTGCCATCGTGGCGCTTCAGCGCGCCGCAACCGACGGCAAGGCCGTTGTCGCGAGCGATGAAGACAGTTGTGTCGTTGTCGGCCATCTGTTCGACGGTCATGTGATAGCAGTGCTCCGGCGGCGTCAGTTGCAGCAGCGTGGCGTTGAGCTCCTTAACCAGCCCGCGCACATCGTCCTGCAGCGGCGTCTCGATGGCGATCTCGATTGCCATCGGCCCGCTACTCCACCACCTTCGGAACGAGGAAGAAATTCTCTTCGGTGGCCGGTGCGTTGGCGACGATGTCGGCCGCCTTGCTGCCGTCGGTGACGACGTCCGGGCGCTTCTTCATCTCCATCGGGATCACCGAAGTCATCGGCTCGACGCCGGAGACATCGACCTCGTTCAATTGCTCGACAAAGCCCAGAATGGCGTTCAACTCGCCGGTCATGCGCTCGGCATCCTCCTCGCTCACCGCAATACGGGCGAGACGCGCGACGCGCTTCACAGTCTGAAGATCAACGGACATGGTTGTTTGTGCCTCTGGAAAACCAGTCCGCGCTATAGCGGCGCGGCGCGTGCCGCGCAACATGCATCGTGCTGAGAACCGGCCCAGAAGGTCTGTGGCAGGCCACGCTGTCGCAGCTGAGATAGCTGCCGCCTTGGGCATTCTCTACAACGCAATCGTCCCACCGATCTCCGGCAACGCCACCTTCACGCCGGATCCCTCCAACCCTGCGACAAACTTGTCGGCGGTCTGGTCGATGATCGGGAACGTGCCGAAGTGACTGGGGATGACCGTCTCAAACTGAAAGAAGCGTCGGCAGGCAAGGGCTGCCACCGCGCCACCCATGGTGAAGCGGTCGCCAATCGGCACGATACCGATCTTCGGTTCATGCAATTCGTTGATCAGCGCCATGTCGGAAAAGATGTCGGTGTCGCCCATGTGATAGAGCGTCTTGTCTTCCGGAAAATGCAGGACGAGGCCGCCTGGATTGCCGAGATAGGTGTTCAGGCCATTGTCACCCGGGAACGACGATGAATGCAGCGCCTGGACGAAGGTGGTGGTGAAACCGCCGCAATCCACGGTGCCGCCGATATTGCCGGGATTGATCTTCTTGTCGCTGGCGCCCCTGCCGACCAGGTACATGCAGACCTCGAAATTGGCGACCAGCATAGCGCCGCTTTTCCCAAGCACTTCGAGCGCACCGCTGATGTGATCGCTATGGCCATGGGTCAAAAGAACATGCGTGACCCCTTCCGCCGGTCCTTCCCAGCCGCTCGTCCATGACGGATTGCCGATCAGATAGGGATCGATGAGGATTTTCGCGTCGGTGGTTTCGATGCGGAATGCGGAATGTCCGTACCAGGTCAGTTTCATGAATGCCTTCCTCGATTTTTGCTTCGCCAAAGGATAGAACGCCGGCAGTGAAATTAAAGTCCCACAGCGTCCCTTCGCGGCGTGTGGTCCAAGGAAGGCCGTTGAGCATCATCACCATCGAAGAGTTGCCGGCGCGGCTCAGCGGCGGCAAGACGCTGGCCGGGCTCGACCTCGGCGACAAGACCATCGGCGTGGCGGTTTCCGACAGGGCCCTTGCCTTCGCCCATCCGCGTCCGGTCATCATGCGCAGGAAATTCTCGCTGGATGCAGCTGTGCTGCTCGCCTTGCTGCAGAAAGAGAACGTCGGCGCCGTGGTGCTCGGCCTGCCGATCAATATGGACGGGTCGGAAGGCCCGCGCGCCCAGAAATCCCGCGCCTTCGCCCGCAACATGGCTGGTGTGACCGACCTGCCTTTCGTTTTGTGGGACGAGCGACTGTCGACGGTGGCGGCTGAGCGGACATTGATCGAGATGGATTTTTCGCGCCGCAAACGCGCCGGCAAGATCGATTCGGCCGCGGCGGCCTTTATTCTGCAGGGCGTTCTCGACCGGCTTCAGGCGCTCGGCGTCGATGCCTGGCCGAAATAGCGGTCGCGCATTATCCTGATCCAGCCGCCGATCACTCGGCGGCGGCGGAACGCCCAAAATGCCATGAGCAGCAGACTGTCGAAGACGCAGGCCTTTGCCACCATGCCGGGAATGAGCACCGGATCAATGCCGAGCATCTCCCCATAAAGCTGGAAGACGAGGTCATGCAATTGGCGGCTCAGCATGACATAACCGAAATTGATGTCGTTGAGCGACAGGAAGAACCAGCCCCAGAACAGGGCGAGCGGCGCCGCCCATAGCGCGAACAAGGTACGCATCAGCGGCCATCCCTCAAGTTCGTGTCCGGCCTCAAGTTCGTGTCCAGCCGGCCGGAAATGCGCGAGAGCGCCGAGTTGTGCGCCGCCGCCTTCGCCATCACATGCGCGGCGGCACGGATTTCACCGGTGCCCGGAACCGCTGCGGCGAGGGCCGACCGCCACTCTGCGAGCATGGCGACATAGGACGCCAGCAGCGCCGCCAGTTGCACCGCGACAACCATGAACAGCCCGCTGATGCCCTGCGCGGCGCCGCCGACGACAACCAGCGACAATACGCCGGAGGCGGAGATGAAGGCGACCCGCACGACGCTGTCGGTGGCGTCCGGATTTGTCGGATCGCTAAACAGAGTCTCGACAAAGGCCCAGCAGAACAGCACCGCTACGACCAGCAGCGCTACAGCAAGCGGTGCCACGACAACGGCGCTTTCGAGGTCGGCGAAGAGGGTGTTCTGGACGGCGACGCCGAGCACGCCAAGCGCTGCCGCAACACCGCGATTCCCGTCGATGCAGAGGAACGCCAGCAGGGCGAAAACGACCGCCCAGTGCAAGGCCAGAAAGGAGCTCAATATATGCCGCATGGCGTTCCTGCTTCCGTAAACAGGACAGTGGGCTTTGCGGCCCGCCACCGCAATGGAAACCATTTATTAAGGTTAATGGGCGTCCGCAGGAGCACGACAGCGCCGGTCGTGGCGCTTTACATGCCGGCAATGCCTGCTATGGCACAGTCTCCCTCCGAGACGCTTCCATGCAAGCCACGTTCGAAAGCATCCTGCCGATCTTCCTGCTTATCCTGTGCGGGAATATTCTTCGGCGCGTCGACGTGATCGATCCGGCCGGCTGGCACGGCATCGACCAGTTGGGCTACTGGTTCTTCTATCCGACACTGATTCTCGTGACGATCGTAAACGCCGATTTCACCGGCCTGCAGCTGGATGCCATGATGCTGGCGCTGGCAATCACCGTGCCGCTGATGTTTGTGTTCGTGCTGTCATTGTGGCCGTTTCTGCGCAAGGCCGGTCTTGCCGGAGCGGCCGAATTCTCGTCGATTTTCCAAACGTCGATCCGCTGGAACGGTTTCATGGCGCTGGCCATTGCCCAGAAACTGTTTCCGCCCGCCGGCATGGCTGTCGTCGCGCTGGTGATGGCGATCATCATCCTGCCGATCAATCTTGTGACGGTTTTCGTGGTTACACGCTTCGCCGACAGGACGGCCAACTGGCCGACGCTGATCCGCCGCATGGCGACCAATCCAATGGTGATCGCGGCTGCCGGCGGTCTTCTGCTGCGCGCGCTGCCCTTCGAACTTTTTGCGCCGGTCAACAAGACGCTTCAGCTGATCGGCCAGGCCGCGCTTGGGCTTGGCCTCGTCGGCATTGGTGCGGGCCTGAGGCTCGACAGCCTGGTCAAGCCCAGGATCGCTATCCTCGTCCCGGTTGCGGTCAAGCTGGTGGTGTTTCCGGCGCTGCTGCTGGCCATTTCGCTCCTGCTTGGCGTCACCGGCGAGGAATTGCTGTTTCTCATCCTGTGCGGCGCCGTGCCGACCGCCATGAACGGTTATGTGCTGGCCAAGCAGATGGGCGGCGACGCCGAGCTTTACGCTACGGTTACGACGCTGCAGACGCTTGCTTCCTTCGCGACCATCCCGGTTGTACTGCTGTTGGCGGCTCAGTTCGTCGGCGGATAGAGCGTGTCGATGATCATGCGCGCGTCATGGCGCGAATCGAGCATGCCATAGGTGTTGCGCCACTGGCCGGCGAGGCGCGTCTCGACGAAGGCGTCGGCGATCCGCCCTGCCCCCAGCCTGCGAAGCTCCGCCGCAGCCGCCGACAGCGCCAGTTGCTCGGTGAGCAGGCGGGCCGAGCCCTCGTCGGTTGCCGCGACCTGCATTGCCGCCTTGAGTACACCGACGGTGCCGCGTCCGCCGGCGCCGAGATCGCGATCGATGCCGGCCAGCACCTCCTCGAACAGGCCGGGTGCACGCCCCAGCACGCGCAGCACGTCGAGCGCCATGACGTTGCCGGATCCCTCCCAGATCGCGTTGACCGGAGCTTCGCGATAGTAGCGGGCGAGCGGCGCCTCCTCGACATAGCCATTGCCGCCGAGGCACTCCATCGCTTCGTAGAGCAGCGATGGTGCGATCTTGCAGACCCAGTACTTTACGACCGGCGTCATGGCGCGAGCGAAGGCCGCCTCGCCGCGGTCGCCGGCCGCTTCGTCGAAGGAGCGCGCAAGCCGAAACGACAGCGCGGTGGCCGCGGCGACGTCGAGCGCCATGTCGGCCAGCACGCGCTGCATCAGCGGCTGCTCGATCAGATTGGTTCCAAACACCTGGCGGTGACGGGTGTGGTGGACGGCCTCGGCCAGGCCGGCACGCATGATCGCCGAAGAGGCGATCGCGCAGTCGAGCCGGGTCAGCGTCACCATGTCCATGATCGTTTTCACGCCCGCCCCGGGCTCGCCGACCATCTCGCCGATGGCGTTGACGAACTCCACTTCGGACGAGGCGTTGGAGCGGTTGCCGAGCTTGTCCTTCAGCCGCTGGAAGCGGAAGCCGTTGCCCGAACCATCGCCGAGAATGCGGGGAACGAGAAAGCACGAAAGTCCTTCCGGCGCCTGTCCAAGCACCAGGAACGCATCCGACATCGGCGCTGACATGAACCATTTGTGGCCGGTCAGCCGATAGAAGCTGCTGCCGGCCCGCTCGGCCCTGGTGATGTTGGCGCGGACATCGGTGCCGCCCTGCTTCTCGGTCATGCCCATGCCGAGCGTCAGCCCGGTCTTTTCGACCGGCGGCTTTTGGCCCTGGTCGTATTTGCGTGTCGTCACCCGCGGGGCCCATTCGCGAAACAGTTTCGGGCTTGCCATCAGCGCTGCCAGCGATGCGCTGGTCATCGTGATGGGACAGAGATGCCCGGTTTCGAGCTCGGCCGTCAGGTAGAAACGCGCGGCGCGCACCTGATGACGGCGGCCGATCTCGGCATCGCCATTTTCCCAGACCGACGAATGCAGCCCGTTCGCCACCGACCGGCGCATCAGTGCGTGATAGGCTGGATGAAACTCGACCAGATCGATGCGCCGGCCCTGCCGGTCATGGGTCCTGAGCTTCGGCGTCTCGACATTGGCCAGGCGAGCCAGTTCCTGCGCCTCCTGAGTCAGCACGAAACGGCCAAGCCCATCGAGATCTTTGCGCACCGGATCGGAAAAACGCTCGGCAAGCTGGATTAGCAACGGATCGCCCCGCCAGGCGTTGCCGCCTGCCAGCGGCGGCGGCTGGTTCGTCACGTCGTCGGTCACGCACTGTCCTTATCATCACAAGGCCACGAATCCGAAGCCAGTAGCGGTTTATAGCCCAAGCCGCGCAACGCGCGCGACGAAAATACCGGGGAGAAAGACCGCAATCCAAAGCTGGTGCTTGCAGCCAAAGGTCCTCCACCCTATAGC
>NZ_RZSX01000860.1:0-2631 GCF_004023105.1 Mesorhizobium sp. M5C.F.Ca.IN.020.32.2.1
CACCATCGGCTATCTCATCACCGAGGCGGAAGAAGTCTGGCTGACCGACCATAACGGGCGCGTGGTTCCCGCCCACGCGCTTGCCTATGACCAGGAATCGGGCTTCGGCCTGGTGCAGGCGCTGGCCCCGCTCGGCCTACCCGCCGTGGCTTTCGGCGACGCGGCCAGGGCGATGGCCGGCGACCCCGTGGTGCTCGCCGACGGCATCGGCCAGGCGGTCAGGGCGCACATCGTCACCAAACAGGAATTCGCCGGCTATTGGGAGTATCTCCTGGACGAGGCGATCTTCACCGCGCCGGCCCATCCGTCATGGGGAGGTGCGGCACTCATCGGGCAGGACGGCAGGCTGCTTGGCATCGGTTCGCTGCGCCTGCAGATGAGCCGCGCCGGCGAGATCGCCGACATCAACATGGTGGTGCCGATCGACCTTCTGCCGCCCATTCTCGACGATCTCCTCACACGCGGCCAGGTTGCCAAGCCACCGCGCCCATGGCTCGGCGCCTTCTCCGCCGAAAGCAATGGCGAGGTCGTGGTGATGAGCGTCGCCGAAGGCAGCCCCGCCGCCGAAGCCGGCTTGCGCCAGGGCGACATCATCTCGGACGTCCGCGACGGCGAAGTCGACGGGCTCGCCGATTTCTACCGCAAGCTGTGGCAGAACCCGGCGGGCGCCGAGATCCCATTGCGGGTGGTGCGCGACGGCCGCGAAACCTGGCTGCGCGTCAAGTCGGCCGACCGCAACAGCTTTCTCAAGAAACCGCAGCTGCAGTGAAGCAGTCCATACCGGTCAGATCTTCGTGATGCGGGGGCGCTGCCCTCACTTGCCGCAGGCGCTGAAGCCTGTTCCAGGGTTCCACTCAGAAAAGGCAATGACCTTGCCCTCGACCGACACGGTCGCGTGCGCGGTGGTGCCATCGGGCTGCATCTTGCTGCTTTTGCCCTTGCCGGACAAAACATTGTAGTCGCAGTCGCTTGCGACATTGTCTTCAAAATAGTCATGATAATCATAGGCAAAGCCGGCGACAATAAAGGCGCCGTCGCGGTAAGCGAGCGTCAGCGTCTGGTTGGTCCGTTTGCTGCCGACCGGCATCGCCGGCAGATAAAGTTTGATCGAGCCGTTGGGCAGTGCGGTCAGCTCCGGCTCGGTGTCGGAGGCCTCGTAGCCGGAGCGGTCGTAACCGTTCCACTCGCCGAGAATCTGGTCACGCACGATGCCGGCCGGACGCAAAAAGTTGTGTTCGCGATCCCTGAGAAAGAAATGCATGTCCATCGGTTCGCTTGGCTGGGTCTCGACGATCATCGCCAGGTCGACGGCGCCGTCGCCATTCCAGTCGCCGGTCAGCGCGGTGATGATCTTCTGGGTTTCTATCGGTTCCGCCAGGGCCACGGTTGGCGCCAGCAACATCAGGCCAAACAGCATCGCTCGCATGTCCACATCCCCCAGTTGAGGCCCGCCGAGCCTATTATGGGCCGTTTCTGTCAGGACGGTGTTACATCACGATGGGAAGAACCGCCATGGGCGCGGCGGGACGGAGGGGGCGGACTGGCAGCTACATCCACCTGTTGACGCTTCCCCGCTGTTGCTCCATCCAGACGGATGCGGCGGCGCAGAGGGAGGAACGATGGCTGAGACATCCGATGAGCGAGCGCGGGGTGTCACCGGACCACCAAGGCAGGCCGGTTAATGCCGCCGGTCAAGGTCGACCCTGAAAAAGTGCGCGAATTCGGCGATGCCGAAAGCCTCTACACCTGGCTCAGCAAGCACCACGACACCGAGACAGAAGTCTGGATCAAGATACACAAGGTCGATTCGGGGCTGCCTTCGATCACGCCCAAGGAGGCCATCAACGTCGTGCTGTGCTGGGGTTGGATCGACGCCGTGCGCAAGGGGCTCGACGACAAGAGCTATTTGCAGCGCTACACGCCGCGCGGCAGGAAGAGCATCTGGAGCCAGATCAACGTCGACAACGTCGCCCGGCTGATCGAGGAAGGTCGGATGACCGAGCACGGGCTGAAACAGGTCGAGGCAGCGAAGGCCGACGGCCGCTGGGCGCGCGCTTACGGAAGCGGCAAGGACATGAAAATTCCCGGGGACTTGCAGGCGGCCATCGATGCCGAGCCCAAGGCGAAGGCGATGCTGGCAACGCTCAGCGCACAGAACCGGTTCGCGCTCGCCTTCCGCATCCACAACATGAAGACCGAGGCCGGGCGCAAAAAGAAGGTCGCCGCCTTCGTCGAGATGCTGAAACGCGGCGAGACGATCTACCCGCAAGGGAAGAAGTGAGGTTTTGTGGCTGGCGCCATCGCGGCAGTGGCTGCAATGGCAGCCCGTCGTTCGTTACGCCCAAGGTCCGAAGAGCAACGCGGCACCGTTGCCTGCCGCTGGCCTTGAAGCCACGTCCGGCTCCTCCATCTAATTCGCAATAGCGCGCAACTTTCCCAGGAAGGCCTAAGAGTTGCTGGCCTCTGACAAACCAGAGTGGCCGCCCGTTCGTTTTGGCGGGCAGCCTTAACAACCGAGCGTCTTCCTCGTTGACAGACGAAGGGAGATCAAAAATGGCAAAGGTCGTTTGCGTCCTCTATGACGATCGGTCGACGGTTACTCGTCATACTATGCGCGGGACGGGCTTACGA
>NZ_RZSX01000861.1:0-2630 GCF_004023105.1 Mesorhizobium sp. M5C.F.Ca.IN.020.32.2.1
GGCCATCCAGCGTCCCGAGACGCCGACAATGAAACGCCGAAGATGAACGAGAAAGAAGCAGCGGAAATTGAGCGCAACGAGATGTCGCGAACCCTGATTGTCATTGGTTTGATTATAGTCGCCACAGGCCTATTGTGGCCCTGGTTGTCTCGAATCGGTCTGGGCAGACTGCCTGGCGACATCGTGATCGAACGTGAGAACTTTACGTTTTATGCTCCGATCGGCACCGGAATATTGATCAGCATCGTTCTCTCTTTTGTTCTGTGGCTACTCAACCGATAACGAGTCCGGCGAGCCTGCGTCTCCGGAGGGAACGGACGACGCGGGGAGCAACCCGATCTGGCAGCAATAGCGATTGCGCCTTATCTCGGCGAAGGCGGTTTTTCCGCTGCTCGGCAACAGAAACTCTTGAATGGACACGGCTTTCACCAATTCGATTTTGCTGGGCGCGTCAGCCGGCGGTACAGACGGCGGGACCTATACAGCCCCTCGTCTACTTCGGAGGATGCGGCTGTGAGCGCGAGATTCTCTACGAGATACGTGTGTTGTCAGGGAGGCCTGAAATGCGCCGGGATTATCGCGACTGGGATGCTGTGATGCTTTGGTCGGGTATCGGATTCATTCTGATCCTATGGTCCACGTCGATTCCCAAGGCCCTAACCGAGTGATTCAGAAAAGGGCGGGTCCTTGGCCGCCTCCTATGTTGAATTCGTATTGGCAGAAGCAGCCGCGCTCGCAGATCCGCATTCGTGACCTATGGTATCCGCGCCCTCCCTTGGGACAAGATTGATACCGAGCTGAAGACGTTCGAGAAGATGCCGCCAGGCTGCCCGGCCCGGCGGCAGGGCGGACGCGCACTATCTTCAGGAGACGGATTTGCGCCCACGACGGCATTACGGATCGAAGGCACGGCAGGCAGAAAAGAAAATAGTGCACTGTCACCGCAATTCGCGGTTGTGCCCATGACACTCAGCGATTGCCGTACTCGTCATGGCGGCGCCACCATGCCTGGGGGAATTCGAGCCCGTTCTCGTTCTTTCCCCACGGAGCCAGGTCGCATCTGACCGGCTGCGCATGATCTGCGACCACGAAGCCGCTGATATCGCCAGCGTTCGGAATGTCCAGCACGAGGCTGAAGCAAGGTTTGAGCGGCTGCCGATGTGCTGGGCGAGCCGTGAGATCCAGTCGTCAGGCTAGTGCGGGTGAAAGTTGCAAGCCGCGTTGTGTGTCGAAACCTAGCCAGCAGGCAACCGCTCATCTCTGGATCGAAGTGCGCCTCGCCGAATGCAGCGTCCAGGCGTGCCACCGTGGCGGCGATGTGCCAATCTTCCATGACCGTGATGGACGCATGTCAGGGAGGAGGCGGCCCGGTCCTGTTCGCGCTATAGATGCAGCGGTTGGCGATTGAGCAGCATGGAATCGCCGAATTCATGCGTGCGGTATCGGTACGCGGTGAGGGTTGCGGAGGCCTTGGCGAGCAGAGCATCGTCGGCAAAGGCACGCAGGAGCTCGAAATGGCTTTCGCCGGGCTGGTGGACGCCTGTGAGAATAGCATCAACCACGAGAAGCCGCGTGTCCCGCGCGATGCGCCCTGTCGCAATGCCATTTCCGGCACGCACATTCCCGTCGGGACTGGCGGCCGCCTCAAGCGCGCGCACTACACTCGTGCCGATCGCGATGATGCTGCCGCCGCGGAGCTTCGCCCGCGCAACCTGCGCCGCGGTGCGCTCGGGGATGCGGTACGGCTCGTCGAAAGGGAGTCGCGAATCGAGCGCGGGATCGCCGGTGGAGGAAACGCCCGCGGCATGCGTGACTGTTGCGAAGCCGACGTCCCGCCGACGCCAGGCTTGGAGCGTGCGCCAGTCGAGTGCAAAGCCTGCCGATGGCGCCTCGAACGCGACCGGCCCGGCGGCAATCTTCGTCCAGACATCCCACAGAGCCAGCGGTTCGGGAACATGCGCGTATTGGATCGGCCGGCCGTGCCGCGCCAGGCCTGCAAGCACCGCTGCGCGGTTGCCTGGGAAGCGCAGCTCGACAAGGCGAGGATGGTCGAGAAGGCGCTCTACGACGGCTTCAAGCGGGCCGAGCTGGAGGCGATCGCTTGGTGACAGCGGAGGCGGCGGCGGCCGGTCTTCCGTGCGCGTGCGATGATCGCCCGTGCCGAAGGCAATCGCCATGAAGCGGGTTGGATCGGGAAGTGACAGCCAGCCCGCCAGGCGGATCTCGATCGCTTCGTCGCTGGGGACATGCATGCCGTGCAAGCTGGCAGGCAAGGTCGCGGCGTCGTTGCCGACGACCAGATCGCCGGGATCGAATAGCGTCGCGAGCACAGCGCGCGGCAGGTCGCGCATCGCGCCGTCTGCCTCGACGACGAACAGCCTGGCGGAGCGCCGATCAGGACGGTCGGCGGCAATCATCCGCGTGTCCCGGCGAGAGTCGTTGTGCTGACCGGCAACGCGTCGAGCATCCTTTCGATGATCTCGGCAGCAGCCACTTCGGGGTGCTTCAATGTCGACGGATCGGCGTCAGGAAGCGCCAGCGCGTGCAGCGGGGTGTCCATATCGCCGGGATCGAACGCGAGGAGCCGGATTCCGTCGGCTTTCGCCTCCTCGTCCCAAATCGCCGTGAGA
>NZ_RZSX01000862.1:0-2619 GCF_004023105.1 Mesorhizobium sp. M5C.F.Ca.IN.020.32.2.1
CAGGCTTTACATCGCGCCGCCGGAACTGATCCGCGTCGGCTCGGGTTATACGGCCAAGATCGTCTGCTCGAATGTCTTTATCGCCGGACGCGATGCCGACCAGGTGCTCACCGTCGACGTGCAGGCGCCGGGCCATCCGCTGCTGCGGCTGATGAGGGTCTCCGTCGACAAGGAGCAGGGCACCGTCTCGGCCGGGCTGTTCGGCGTGTTCGGCAAAAGCGTCGCAGTCGTTCGTGACGGGCTCGGCTGTGCTTCGGTTCCGGATGGCGACATCGCCACGGCCAAAGCAGTCGCCGGGCCGGCGCTGACACCGGCGCCGCCGCTCGATGCACTCTGGCCGGAGGGCGACAGGGTCGACGCCTCGCAGAACCCCGAAATCGCGAAAATCCTCGACGACCCTGCAATGACCGGCGCCGGTATGCGGGCTGTGGTAGTAGTCAAGAACGGCCGCATCATCGCCGAGCGTTATGGCGACGGCTTTGCCGAAAAGACGCCGCTGCTTGGCTGGTCGATGACCAAGACGGTAAATGCCGCGATCGTCGGCACCGTGATGAAGGATGGTAAGATGGTGATGACGAACCAGGGTCTGTTCGGACCCTGGAAAGCGGACGGCCGCGCCGCCATCAGTCTCGCCGATATGATGGCGATGTCGAGCGGGCTGGAGTTCAACGAGGATTATGGCGACGTCACCGACGTGACGCGGATGCTCTACCTCGAGCCTGATATGGCGGGCTTTGCCGGATCCAAGTCGCTGACCGGCGAGGTAGGCAAAATGTTTTCCTATTCGAGCGGCACGGCAGTGATGCTGTCGCGGCTCTGGCAGGATGCGATCCGCGACAAGAACAAGGCGCTGGCGTGGCCGAGGGTTGCGCTGTTCGACCCGCTGGGCATGCAGAGCGCGGTGCTGGAGGCCGACGAGTACGGCACTTTCGTCGGGTCGTCCTATCTCTACGCCACCGCGCGCGACTGGGCGCGCTTCGGCCAGTTCCTGCTGCAGGATGGTGTATGGAACGGCCAGCAGATCCTGCCTGGCGGCTTCGTCGCCTGGATGCGGGAAGCCGCACCGGCCTCGAAAGTCTACGGCAGGGGCCAGCTGTGGATCGAGGGGCCGGGCGACGAGCAGAGCCCAGGCGCCGGCATCGCTGCGGGCCTGGCAAGGGATACCTACTGGATGGAAGGCCATGACGGACAGACGGTCGCCATCATTCCCTCGGAGCAGATGATGGTGGTGCGGCTCGGCCTGACGCCGGCCACGTTCGGCTATCGGCCGCAGATCATGGTGGCAGCGCTGGTGAAGGCGCTGCATTAGCTGCTATTTGCGCGGTCCGATCACTGCGAGCCAGGCATAGCCGCGGTACAGTGTTCTGAATCGAAAGCTTGCACCTATCCGCTCGGATTCCGATGCCATAACCGCGCGCAGGGCCTCATGAGGCTCGACATGGAATTTTCTCAGCCAGCCGCGCAACAGTGTTCGGAACCACCGGGGCAGGGCCTCCTGTTGGCCGAAATCGACGACGTGCAGCGAGCCGCCAGGTGACAGGGCTGCAAGAGCCGCGCAAACCGTCTTCTGCCAACCCGGAATCATCGACAGCGAATACGAGACAAAAATGCGGTCGAAACTTTCGACGGCAAACAGGGACTTCGCATCGAAATCGGTGGCGTCGCCGCGCGCCAGCTTGACGCGGCCGGACAGGCCTTCGCGGGCAATGGCAGCAGTGGCCGTTTGCAGCATTTCGGCCGAAATATCGAGACCGAAGAAGCGGGCGTCGGGATAGCGGCGGGCGGCGAGGACGATGTTGCGGCCGGTGCCGCAGCCGAGTTCGAGCACGGTGCCGCCTGCGGGCACATCAAGCCCTGTGATCAGCCGGTCGCGGCCGAGCAGGTAATATTTGCGGGTCAGGTCGTAAATGTGACGCTGCCAGCGGTAGACGCCGTCCATCAGCTCGGCGTGCCTAGCCGGCGGTTCGGCGTGCCTGGCCGGCAGTTCGGTCGTGCTCATGCGGCCTGCTTCACATAGAGATGGAAGCCGCCATAGATGGCCGACCGGTCGCGGGCCGAGAATTCGCGCGACGCCGCGTCGGCATAATTCCACTGGTCGAGCAGCGAATTCGAGACCCGGCCGGGCAACAGGCTGGGTTCGGCCGCGGTGCGGAAGATGACGCGGGCATCAGTCGACGCGGTCCGGGTGATCTCGGCCCACAGCGCATTGAGCTGGTCGTCGGTCATCCAGTCCTGTGCGTCGAGCAGGACGAAGCGGTCGACCGAACCGGCATCCTTGCCGGCGAGGAATTCGATCAGATTAGCATGGCGAATGGCGACGCGGTCGACATTGTTGCGGATCGTCTTGTAGTTGCGCTTTTCGAGATAGGCGGGCAGCGCCGCCTCGCCGGGGTTGGGATAGCGGCGGGCAAAAGCCTGCCAGGCGAAATAGTTGTTCTGTAGCGGAAAATCGCAGGCGAGCTTTTCCAGCCGGGCCTTCAGGACGCTGGCCATGGTGCCGTCGCCCGAGGTGATCAGCGAATCGTACTGGGCCGGCGGAATGCCGAGCCCGAACAGCGAGGCTTTTCGGGAGGTGGCCCATTTCAGCAACGGCTTTTCGAAGACCGGCGCCAGTTCCTC
>NZ_RZSX01000863.1:0-2612 GCF_004023105.1 Mesorhizobium sp. M5C.F.Ca.IN.020.32.2.1
TGTCGCGATAGGACGCCCGCGTCATCGGCGCGCTCGGCGTCATCGGCCCGACCCGGCTGAACTACGCACGCATCGTGCCGATGGTCGACTATACCGCGCAGCTTATTTCGCGCATGCTGCGGTAATACGTGTCGCCCAAAACCAAAGCGCGTCGCACGAATCCCTTCAAACGCGACACGCTTTCGGGGACCTCAAGGAGAAAAAAATGGCGCTGGAATCATTCAAAGCCCAGATCAGCCTATTGCTCGAGCAGATGATCAACCAGCCCGAGGATCAGCATGAAGTGCAGGAACAACTGCGCGAAAAGCTGAGGGAGATGCGCGCCATGGGCCTGCCGCTGCCGGCCGATCTCGTCGCGCTGGAAAAGCGCCTCGACGACGATTTCTACGCAGCCGGAAACTGAGCCCGAAAAACCATGCCGGCGCGTCACTTACGGCAAAGCCCGTCTTGATCGGCGCGTTCGCCTGGCCGGCGGCGCTGGTGCAATCGAAACCGTCCCTCAGGGAGTACACGCCTGCCCACCTTTGTGCGACAAGGCCCCAGTCTTAAAAGGCTCAGTCTAAAAGGTCGATCCCGTTTTTTGGGGTCATGCGCTAAGGCCGAAACCATGACCCTCACCGGATTCCTCGCTTATAGCGCGGCCCTCGGCATCGCCGCTGCCATCCCCGGCCCGGGGCTCACCGCCCTTATTGCGCGTGCGCTTGGGTCCGGCTTTCGCTCGGCGCTCGCCATGTCCTTCGGGCTGATGCTCGGCGATCTCACCTACCTCACCGCCGTGGTGCTCGGCCTCGCGCTCGTCGCGCAGACCTTCGGCATGGCCTTCCTGGCGATCAAATGGCTTGGCGTCGCCTATCTCGTTTTCCTGGGCTGGCGCTTTTGGACGAGCGGCATCGCGCCCGAAACGGTGGCGGCGAAGAAAGGCAGGGGCGGGCTGGTGTCGAGCTTTATTGCCGGCCTCGCCGTCACGCTCGGCAATCCGAAGACGATGATCTTCTATCTCGCCATCACGCCGACCATCGTCGATCTGAAGACCATTACGCTCGCCGACTACGGCATCCTCGTCGCGCTGACGCTCGTCGTGTTGCTGGTGGTGCTGGTGCCCTATCTGGCGCTGGCGGCCAAGGCGCGCGGGCTTCTGAAGTCGCCGCGCGCTCTGAGGGCGCTGAACCGCACCGCCGCCGCCTTCATGGTCGCGGCGGCGGCTGCGATCGCCGCCCGGCAATAGCCAGTTTTGGCCACGCCTGAATGCTTTTCCTGGGCGAGGGTGTTTTCAGAATGCGTTCCAGTCGGATATTTTCAAACGGCAGACTATCTTGCGCGGCCGAAGGCTTTATCCTGCCTTGTCGAGACTTATGCCCATCTGACTCTTGCCCGCCTAACTCTTGGGAGCGAAACCAATGAACAAGCCCGCCACCACCGCGCACGCGCCGGGCCGCGGCCGCATCTACAATTCGATCACCGAGACGATCGGCGACACGCCGCTGGTACGGCTCGACAAATTCGCCAATGAAAAGGGCGTCGTTGCCAATCTGCTGGCCAAGCTCGAATTCTTCAACCCGATCGCCTCGGTCAAGGACCGCATCGGCGTCTCGATGATCGAGGCGCTGGAGGCATCGGGCAGGATTGCACCCGGCAGGACGACGTTGATCGAGCCGACTTCGGGCAACACCGGCATCGCGCTCGCCTTTGCCGCTGCCGCCAAGGGCTACAAACTGATCCTGACGATGCCGGAAACCATGTCGGTCGAGCGCCGCAAGATGCTGGCTCTGCTCGGCGCCGAACTGGTGCTAACCGAAGGGCCGAAAGGCATGAAGGGCGCCATCGCCAAGGCCGACGAGCTGGCCGCGACGCTGCCCGACGCCATTATTCCGCAGCAGTTCGAAAATCCGGCCAACCCGGAGATCCACCGCCGCACCACGGCCGAGGAAATCTGGAACGACACCCATGGCGAGGTTGACATCTTCGTGGCCGGCATCGGCACCGGTGGCACCATCACCGGCGTCGGCCAGGTGCTGAAGCAGCGCAAGCCCTCCGTGCATGTCGTCGCCGTCGAGCCGGAAGCCTCGCCGGTGCTGTCGGGCGGCCAGCCCGGTCCGCACAAGATCCAGGGCATCGGCGCCGGCTTCGCGCCGAAGATACTCGACACGACGATCTACGACGAGATCGTCAAGGTCTCCAACGAGGATTCGGTCGCCAATGCGCGGCTCGTCGCGCGCCTCGAAGGCGTGCCGGTCGGCATCTCGTCGGGCGCTGCCCTGCAGGCGGCGATCGTCGTCGGCTCGCGGCCGGAGAACAATGGCAAGAACCTCGTGGTGGTCGTCCCGTCCTTCGCCGAGCGCTATCTGTCGACAATCCTGTTCGAAGGGCTGGGGGCTTAGGTCCCTCGACGGAGGTAGGTGGGCTTCAGCTAATCTCGAAAGTTGCGCTAGTCCACCTAAGGAGCGACAGGCTCCAGCCGTGCGCCGAGGACCCAGATGGCAGCGCTGGACCGCTGAAAAAACAACTGTGGCGGCCGTGGCTCGCTTGAGTGGAGCGGCGCTTCCGGTTCAGATCGTCGCCGGCCTTGCACCGGCTGGCGGAGGATTTCATGTACAAGCTCTATACCCGTGCCA
>NZ_RZSX01000864.1:0-2600 GCF_004023105.1 Mesorhizobium sp. M5C.F.Ca.IN.020.32.2.1
CTGGGCGGCCGTGTCGGGGTCCGAGATATCGCGCAGATGGATGACGAGATCGGCCTCGACCACCTCTTCCAGCGTTGCCCGGAAGGCCGCGATCAGATGCGTCGGCAGGTCCGAAATGAAACCGACAGTGTCCGAAAGGATGACCGGCGTGCCGTGCGGCAGTCGCACCCGACGCAGTGTCGGGTCGAGCGTGGCAAACAGCATGTCCTCGGCCAGCACCTCTGCTCCGGTCAGCCTGTTGAACAGCGTCGACTTGCCGGCGTTGGTATAGCCGACGATCGCCACAACCGGGAACGGCACCTTCTTGCGCTTGGCGCGGTGCAGATCGCGGGTCCGCCGCACTGTTTCCAGCTCGTGCTTCAGCTTGTTGATCTTGTCCTGCAGGACACGGCGGTCCGACTCGATCTGCGTTTCGCCAGGACCGCCAAGGAAACCGGCGCCGCCGCGCTGGCGCTCGAGGTGGGTCCAGCTTCGCACGAGCCGGCCCTTCTGATAGTTGAGGTGCGCAAGATCGACCTGCAGCGTACCTTCCTTGGTGCGCGCACGCTCGCCGAAAATCTCCAGGATCAGCCCGGTGCGATCCAGCACCTTGGCGTTCAATTCTTTTTCCAGATTGCGTTGCTGCACCGGCGTCAACGGATGGTCGACAATAACCAGTTCGGCACGGCCCTCTTTGACGATCTCGGCGAACTCCGCGACCTTGCCGCTGCCGAGCAAGGTTGCAGGCCGCGGATCATTGACGGTCACCACCGCGGTATGGATCGGGTCGAGGTCAATGGCTTGGGCAAGACCAACCGCTTCGTCGTGGCGGGCCTCGGCGGAACGCATCAGGCGCGGACGATTGGTGTCTTCGTCGCCGCGCGGCTGGCGGGTAAGCACCGGCACGATGACCACGGCCCGGGTCGTGCCTTCGGCTTCCGTCCCCGGCTGATATGCTGGTTTTTCGCGAACGCTGCGGTCCGCGTCTTTCTTACGTGCCAATCAGGCGCCCTGGCTTTCCTCGCCATCGAACATCTGAACCGGCTGGCTCGGCATGATCGTGGAAATGGCGTGCTTGTAGACGAGCTGGGAATGGCCGTCTCGACGCAGCAGAACACAGAAATTGTCGAACGAAGTAACCACACCGGTCAGCTTCACGCCGTTGATGAGAAAGATGGTGAGTGGGTTTTTGCTTTTGCGAACTGAATTCAGGAACAGGTCCTGAAGATTTTGCGAGCGTTCCGCCATTGTTCTTGTCTTTCGCCGATCCCCTTCGGTTTGCACCTCAATGCGCCAAATTACCCGGCACGTGTCAAGCGCGCAAACACCATCTTGCCGTCAATAACGACAAGCAGAACGAGATATATTGATGTTCATTCCACCTGTGCGGTTATCAGGCTGGACTTTTTTCCGCAACGTCAAAAAAGGCTTGCCGCAAGGAAAGTGTTATCGAGCCCGGATGGCCATTGGCGACGGGAGCGCCGTCGATCGCCACGATCGGCATGGCGATGGTGGTCGCGGAGCTGATGAAAACCTCGCGCGCAGCCTTGGCCTCGGCGACCGAAAAGCCGCGCTCCTCGATTTTCAGGCCAAGCTTGGCGGCCACTTCGAACAGCGTGGTGCGGGTGATGCCGCGCAGGATGCCGTGCTCGGCCGGACGCGTCACCAGCACACCATCCCTGGTGATGATCCAGGCGTTCGACGATCCACCTTCCTTGACGGTGCCGTCGGCATCGACGAACCAGGCTTCCTGGGCGCCGGCTTCCTTGGCCTTCTGCTTGGCGAGCACATTTGGCAGCAGGCCGACCGACTTGATATCGACCCGATCCCAACGATTCTCCGGCACCGTGATAACCTTGATTCCGCTTTCGGCTCTCTTCGCGGCAGCAGCGGGGTCGGCTTTCCTGGCGGTCACCACCAGCGACGGCTTCGTGCCCGCCGCCGGGAAAATAAAGTCACGACTGGCGACGCCACGCGTCACCTGAAGATAGACCAGGCCATCGGTGACATGGTTGCGGCGAACCACCTCACGCATAATAATCGGCAACACGCCCCGCGTGACCGGCCACTCGATCGACAATTCGGTCAGCGAGCGGTTTAGCCGTCCGAGATGGCGAGGCATATCAACGATGAAGCCGCGCGCTACCTCGCAGACCTCGTAGACGCCATCGGCGAACTGATAACCACGGTCCTCGACATGCACGAAGGCGTCGGCGTGAGCGACATAGCGCCCGTTCACATAGGCAATGCGCGGCATGAGGTCACCCTGGAGAAGTCAGCGCATGACCCCGAAAATCGGAATCGATTTTCGGGGTCATGCGCAAAAATCAAAATGCTACAGCGTCCTTTGAGCGTCCCAAAAGACCCGCGGCGCTGCAGCGCTTTCTTATGCGATTCCGCCGGCGCCGTAACCGATAATTGCGTAGGCCATGATGGAAATCAGACGCCCAGCGACTTCAGCTTGCGGTGAAGCGCCGAGCGTTCCATGCCGATGAACTCGGCCGTTTTCGAGATGTTGCCGCCAAAACGATTGATCTGGGCGATCAGATAGTCCTTCTCGAATTGTTCGCGCGCTTCACGCAACGGCAGCGCCATGATGTGCTGATCGGATTGGTTTGGCG
>NZ_RZSX01000865.1:0-2599 GCF_004023105.1 Mesorhizobium sp. M5C.F.Ca.IN.020.32.2.1
GTCTTGGTGTTGTTCGAGCCAGTCAGGTCGGCCGAGCCGCCGATCGTTTCCGGCACCGCGCCGTTGATGATCTCGAGCGCCATTTCCGACGATTTGCGGGTGGCGACCTTCGGTTTGTCTGCGGCGAGTTTCTTCTTGTAGTCGGTGAGGACGGCGTCGAAATTCGCTGGCAACGTGCCACTGATGCGGCGCTCGAATTCGCTGCGCAATTGGGCGTCGGCCTCGGCAAGGCGGCCTTCCCAGCCGGTGCGTGCCTTGACACCCGTCTTGCCGGCGTCGCGCCAGGCATTGAGGATGTCGGCAGGCACCTCGAAGGGCGGATAGTCCCAGCCGAAGAACTTCCTGGCGCCGCCGATTTCCTCTGCGCCGAGCGGAGAACCGTGCGCCTTGTTGGTACCCGCCTTGGTCGGCGCGCCGAAGCCAATCGTGGTCTTGCAGGCGATCATCGTCGGTTTGTCGGAATGGCGCGCCGCCTCGATAGCATAGGCGATCGCTTCAGGGTCCTGGCCGTCGATGTGGCTGGCGTTCCAGCCGGACGCCTGGAACCGGGCGACCTGATCGGTGTTGTCGGCCAGCGACACCGGGCCGTCGATCGAGATGTTATTGTTGTCCCAGAAGACGATCAGCTTGTTCAGCTTGAGATGCCCGGCAAGTGCGATGGCTTCCTGGGAGACGCCTTCCATCAGGCAGCCGTCGCCGGCCAGCACATAGGTGTAATGGTCGACGAGGTCGTTGCCGAAAGCGGCATTCATGATGCGCTCGCCGAGTGCGAAGCCGACCGAATTGGCAAGTCCCTGGCCGAGCGGGCCGGTCGTCGTCTCGATGCCGGCGGCATGGCCATATTCGGGATGACCCGCCGTCCTCGATCCCAACTGGCGGAAATGCTTGATCTGGTCGAGGGTGATGTCTTCATAGCCGGTCAGATAGAGCAGCGAATAGAGCAGCATCGAACCGTGGCCGGCCGACAGAATGAAACGGTCTCGATCGGGCCAGTGCGGGTTCTTCGGATCGTATTTCAGGAAACGCGTGAACAGCACCGTGGCAACGTCGGCGCAGCCCATTGGCAGGCCGGGGTGGCCGGACTGGGCCTTCTCGACGGCGTCCATGGAAAGAAAACGGATCGCATTGGCCATCCGGTCATGTTGTTCACGCGAGGTCATGCTTCCTCCAGTGTGGGGGGTTGGGGCCTTGAAAGCGCCCTTGAAAAGCGTGCGCGACACATAGCAGGCGCGGCTTTTTAGTCAACAAACCGGCGCGCTTTCGCTGATCTTGTTAGTCAATAAACCGGCGCTTTTGCCGGTCTTGTGATGGCGCCAGAAGGGCCTTGGGGGTTCTACATTAGCGTTAGCAGGGGACAGCCGCGAGAGCTTTATTGACGTTGGCTTCACACGGCGGGTAATGTTTCAGACATAACGCGTTCTGAACGTGGATGATTCGGTGATGGGCAGGGCGCAGGACGAAAGCCATGACCGGGGAAACGACACTCAAAGAAGTCATCGCGAGGCTGGGTAAGGCCATCGAGGGGCTGGAAAATGCCGTCGCGGCCAAGCTCGAGCACGAGCGCGACTATACGGAAGCCGAGGCGGAGGTGCAGCGCATGAACGCCGATCGCTCGCGGCTGGCGCAGGAACTCGACAATTCCGAAGCGCGCGCCGAACGGCTGGAAGACGCCAACAAGGAAGTGTCGCGTCGGCTGGTGACCGCCATGGAAACCATCCGCGCCGTGTTGGACAGATAGGGACTGGACAGGTAGGCCAATGGCACAAGTCACGGTTTCCATCGACGGCAAGCAGTATCGCATGGCTTGCGACGAGGGCCAGGAAGAACATCTGATCGACCTTGCCGAGCGCTTCGACCGCTATGTCTCGCATCTGAAAGACTCATTCGGCGAGATCGGCGACCAGCGGCTGACCGTGATGGCCGGCATCATGGTCATGGACGAGCTTTCGGAACTGCAAAAACGCGTCAAGGGCATGGAAAGTGAAGTGCTGACGCTGCGCAAGACGCGTGACGACGCGCTGACCAAGGCCGACAAGAACGATTCGGTGCTGACCCAAGCGCTTGGCGCGCTCGCCCAGCGCATGGAAGATCTGGCGACGACGCTGGCGGTGAACAAGGCCTGAGCCAGCGCAGCGAAAATTCCTGCTGCATTTGCCGAGAAGCAATGAAAATTTTTCGCCGCCGGCCTCGACCGGGTGCAACAGGCGTTTGAAGGATGACGCGGGAGTGGTAGAAAGGCAAAAGCAACGCCGGTCAATGCCGGCTGCAATCACAGGGTAGGGACACGTCATGAGCCTTCGTATCAACGATATCGCGCCGGATTTCACGGCCGAAACCACGCAAGGGACGATCAACTTCCACGAATGGATCGGTGACGGCTGGGCGGTGCTTTTCAGCCATCCGAAGAATTTCACGCCGGTCTGCACGACCGAGCTCGGCACGATGGCCGGCCTGGAAGGCGAGTTCAAGAAGCGCGACGTCAAGATCATCGGCATTTCCGTCGATCCGGTCGAAAGCCATGGCAAATGGCAGGATGATATCAAGAAGGCGACCGGCCAATCGGTGAGCTACCCGCTGATCGGCGACAAGGACCTCAAGG
>NZ_RZSX01000866.1:0-2592 GCF_004023105.1 Mesorhizobium sp. M5C.F.Ca.IN.020.32.2.1
GCATCCATGTTTCCGGCGTCCGTGTCCTCGCTGCGACACCATCGCCGCCGCCGGCAGATGATGTCGCCTCATTGTCAGGGAACCGGCGCCGCCTCATCAGAGCCAGCCCGCTTTGGTCATGTCAGGGCATACAACTCCCTCCGGCGAAAACGCCGGCGCGTTATTGATCTGCCATGTACAATTACGCCAATCCCCTACCGTATCGAAAAGACAAACCAAGCCCGTACGCGGAAATGATCCACGTCACGAATTCTGCCATTTTTTGCTGGCCGATTCAGGCTGGGTTAAGGGCCAACGGCCCGTCCCTCTCGATAGATCGACATTAACGAAATCGCTGTGGATAGGGCAAGGCCACGCCTAACGGATTTTTAAGGAATGTGGTTAGCGCAGACGGGTTCGGAGCCTGCGTTGCACTGGCATGTTTTGACAAAGCCATTGTGATTCAAACCCTTTTCCGGCGAATATGAAAAAGGCCGCATCGCGCGAAATTTTCTGAAATAATTTTCTTGACAGGCAAATGTTCCCCATCCCCCGCGCCCGATGTGAACAAGCTGTGGATGACCGTCAATAACTTATTGAAAAATATAGCTGATTTTTGACAGCCGATATCTTCGCTGTGAACGCTTTCAGCGGCTGCGCCTATCAGCAGGCATGTATATGCCGGCAAAGCATTTCGAACATTGAAATCGTGCGGAGTGTCCGTTTGCGAGATTTCTTTTTAAGTACTTGCCGGCAAACGAAAAAACCCGGCACGAGCGGCCGGGCTTGAAGAGGACAAGATCAGTAAAGGTATATTAGGCCGACAGCACCTTGAGTCGCTGCGCCAGGCGCGAGACCTTGCGGGACGCCGTATTCTTGTGCACCACGCCCTTGGTCGCGGCGCGCATCAATTCCGGTTCCGCCACCTTGAAAGCAGCCTGCGCAGCAGCCTTATCGCCCGAGGCGAGCGCCTCTTCGACTTGGCGGATGTAGGTCCGCACGCGCGAGCGGCGGTTCTTGTTGATCGCCGTGCGACGGGCGATCTTGCGCGTTGCCTTTTTGGCCGAGGAGGTATTGGCCATGATGCCTCTCTTCTGATCTGGTGGGCGCATGCGGGATGCCGCAGGGCGCAAAAACAAACGGGCAGCCACAGGGCCGCCTCGGTTGGTGCGGCTTATAGTTCAGCTTTTCCGGCGCGTCAACGCTGCTTCGCCTTCTTTTTGGCCGCTGCTGTCGCCCGCTTCTGGCCGCTGTCGTCGCGATCTATCGGTTCGTGAAATTTGGCTTCCGCTTCTCGGCAAAGGCCGCCATGCCTTCCTTCTGGTCATCGAGCGCAAACAGCGAGTGAAACAGCCGGCGCTCGAACCGCAGCCCTTCGGCCAGTGTCGTTTCATAGGCGCGGTTGACGGCCTCTTTCGCCATCATCACCGACGGTAGCGAAAAATCGGCTATCTTGGCCGCCGCCTTCAACGCCTCCTCGAGCAGCTCGACGGCGGGCACCACACGCGACACCAGACCGCAACGCTCGGCTTCCGCCGCATCCATCATCCGTCCGGTCAGGCACATGTCCATCGCCTTCGATTTGCCGACGAAGCGGGTGAGGCGCTGCGATCCGCCCATGCCCGGCATGACGCCGAGCGTGATCTCGGGCTGGCCGAACTTGGCGTTGTCGGCGGCGATGATGAAATCGCACATCATCGCCAGTTCGCAGCCGCCGCCGAGCGCATAGCCGGCCACCGCCGCGATAACAGGCTTGCGCGCCCGGGTGAACTCTTCCCAGCCGACAAAGAAGTCCTGCACATAAGCGTCGACAAAGGAGATCGCCTGCATTTCCTTGATGTCCGCACCTGCCGCGAAGGCTTTTTCGGAGCCGGTGATGACCATCGCGCCGATGTCGGCATTCGCGCAGAAGCCATTCACGGCCGCTACCATTTCCGCCAGGACCTGGGAGTTCAGCGCATTGAGCGCCTTCGGCCGGTTCAGCGTGATCAGCCCGACCTTGCCGCGGGTTTCCACGATGATCGTTTCATAGGCCATGACTGTATCTCCTCACTCGGTCATCTAATTTACATCTGGCGTCCAGCTCATACTCTGCATCTAGGACACACCCGGCACCTAGCTCACAACTGACAGGTCCGGCAATAGAAGGTGGAACGCCCGCTTTGCACGATGCGCTCTATATGGCCGCCGCAGCCGTGCTTGGAGCAGGGTTCGCCCTCGCGATCGTAGACCGCGAACGAATGCTGGAAATAGCCCAGAGACCCGTCGGTCTGCATATAGTCGCGCAACGACGATCCGCCGGCGGCGATCGCGTCGGCTATCACCGCGCGGATGGCTTCGGCCAGGGCGTCGCGCTGCTGTTTGGCCTTCTTTCCAGGATTTGCGATGGTGCCCGCCTCGCGCAACGGCGACAGACCGGCGCGCCACAGGGCCTCCGACACATAGATATTGCCGAGCCCGGCGATCAGCCGCTGATCGAGAAGTGCTGCCTTCAGCGGCGATCTCCGGCCTTTCAGCAGCGAGGCGACCAACTCGCCGTCCAACGCATTGCCTGTCGGCTCGACGCCCAGCCCCGCGAGCATCGGATGCGTGTCGGGTGCCCCTTCGGAAAAT
>NZ_RZSX01000867.1:0-2592 GCF_004023105.1 Mesorhizobium sp. M5C.F.Ca.IN.020.32.2.1
CCCTTCCAGCCGCCTTCGGCGGCTGTCCACCCTCCCCTCAAGGGGGGACCCCTCACGCCAGCGTGCGCTCGACGATGTCCCGCAAATCGGCCGATAGGTTCTCGGCATTGGAGATCGAAAGCAGCGCTTCCCTTGCCTTGGCCTGCCGGGCAGGTTCGAGCGAGCGCCATGATCTGAGTGCTGTCGCCAGCCGGGCGGCCAACTGCGGATTGCGCTTTTCGACCTGCAGGACCGTTTCGACGAAAAACCTGTAGCCTTCGCCGTCGGCGCGATGGAAGCCGGTCTGGTTGGCGCTGGAAAACGTGCCGACGAGCGAGCGCACCCGGTTCGGGTTGGCCATCGAGAAGGCCGGATGGCTGGTCAGGGCGCGCACCGCGTAAATGGTTTGCGGGCCGGGCACGCTGGCCTGGATATGGAACCATTTGTCCATCACCAGCGGATCGGTCGTATATTTCGCTTCGAAGTCAGCCAGCGCCTTGACCGTCTCTGGCGAACCGCTGTGGCGGAGCGCAAGCACGGTCAGTGCGGCGGCGCGGTCCGTCATGTTGGTCGCGGACTGGAAATGCCGGGCCGCAAGCGCCGCACCTCCCGGCAGCAGCGACAGGTAGTCGAGCAGGATGTTGCGCAGCGCCCGGCGCCCGGCGCTCGTCGCATCCGGACTGAAAGCGTCCTTGTCGGCCAGTCGATGGTAGAGGTCGGAGAATATCTCGCGGTTGGCCTCGGCGATCGCGGCCGTCAGCGCCTCGCGGGCGGAGAAGATGGCATCGGGATCAATGTTCTTGCCGATGTCGCGGGCGATATCGGCTTCGCTCGGAAGCGCCACAGCCAGCGCCCGATAGGCCGGTTCGAGTGTCTCGTCGCCGGCTATTTTGCCGGCAAGCCCGGTCAACCGTGATGCGAAACCGGGCTGCTGGCCGTCAAGGACCTGGCGGAAGGCTGATATCAGCGCCTCGGTCAAAAGCGTGTTGAACGCCTGCCAGCGCGAGAAGGTATCGTTGTCATGGCCGGCAAGGAAGAACTGATCGTCGGCCTTCTGCTCGACTGAAAGCGTCACCGGCGCCGAAAAGCCGCGATTGAGCGACATCGCCGGGCGCTCGCCAACGCCCGAGAAGCGCACCATGTGCCGGCGCCTGCGGATATGGATGACGCCGTCCTCGACGCTGGCGCCCTCGACGCCGCTATAGGCTATCGCTTTGCCGTCGGTGCCGACTAGGCTGAAGGCAAGCGGAATATGCATCAGCCGCTTGCGGCTTTCGGACGGCGTCGGCGGCACCGACTGCTCGATCTCGAGCGTGAACTCCTGCGCTGCCGCATTGTGCGTCGAACTGATCGTCAGATTGGGCGTGCCCGCCTGATGGTACCAGAGCGAAAATTGCGAGAGGTCGCGGCCGGACACATCTTCGAACACCTTGATGAAGTCCTCGATCGTCGCAGCCTCGCCGTCATGACGCTCGAAATAGAGATCCATGCCGGCCCGGAACGTCTCGCTGCCGAGAATGGTACGGATCATGCGCACCACTTCCGAGCCCTTTTCATAGACTGTCGCCGTGTAGAAATTGTTGATCTCGCGGTAGCGGCGCGGCCGCACAGGATGCGCCAGCGGTCCCTGGTCTTCGGGAAACTGATGTGCCCGCAATGTGCGCACTTCGGCAATGCGTTTCACCGCTCGCGAGCGCTGGTCGGCGGAGAATTCGTGATCGCGGAAGACCGTCAGCCCTTCCTTCAGGCAAAGCTGGAACCAGTCGCGGCAAGTGATTCTGTTGCCAGTCCAATTGTGGAAATACTCATGCGCGATGATCGCTTCGATATTGGCGAAATCGGCGTCCGTGGCGGTCTCCTGGTCGGCCAGCACATATTTGTCGTTGAAGATGTTGAGGCCCTTGTTCTCCATCGCGCCCATGTTGAAGTCGGACACCGCGACGATGTTGAAGACGTCGAGGTCGTATTCGCGGCCGAACGCCTCCTCGTCCCATTTCATCGACCGTTTCAGGGCGTCCATGGCATAGCCGGCGAGCCCCTCCTTGCCCGGCTCGACACAGATGCCGAGCTCGACCTTCCGGCCAGACAACGTGACGAAGCTGTCCGCCACCTTGCCGAGAGCGCCCGCCACCAGGGCGAACAGATAGGACGGCTTGGGGAAGGGGTCGTGCCAGACTGCGTAATGCCAGCCGTCGGCAAGTTCGCCACTGCCAGCCGGGTTGCCGTTGGAAAGAAGCAGTGGCGCCTCGTGGTGCCGCGCCTCGATGCGCACCGTATAGACGGACAGGATATCGGGACGGTCGAGAAAATAGGTGATGCGCCGAAAGCCCTCGGCCTCGCATTGCGTGCAATAGACGTTGCTGGAGCGATAAAGGCCCATCAGGGCTTCGTTGTGCGCCGGCGCCAACTCGGTTTCGATCAGGAGTTGGAAGCGGGATGCTGCGGGCAGCGTGGTGATCGTCAGCTGATCGGGCGTGGCAAGAAAATCTGCCGGCGTGAGTGTCCGGCCGTCGATTGCGAGGCGGCTGAGCGTCAATCCATCGCCGTCCAGCACCAGTGGCACTGACGCCGCGACACCGTCGCGGCGTTCGACCGTCAGCACGGCGATGACGC
>NZ_RZSX01000868.1:0-2587 GCF_004023105.1 Mesorhizobium sp. M5C.F.Ca.IN.020.32.2.1
CATTGGTACCGAGCTGTTGCAGCGCTTCGAGCAGGCAAGAATTGTCGGTCCCATAGGTGGACGGCTGAACGATCACGCTGCGTTCAAATCCGAGGCGCTCCCGAAGACGCAGATAGTCGGCAACGGACGCATCCGGCGGGATCAAGCTGGCATTGGGCGCGGCCGGAAACTTGCTGTTGTAGATGTGGAAATGGCTGTCGCAGGCGTTCTTGGGAGCCTTGAAGCTCGGCTTCTCCGCGCCGGCCGAGAAAGGGACATCCCCTTCGGCCCTTGATGGTCCCGCTCCAGCCAGCACCGACGTGGCCAGCCCGGAGGCGAAAACCGCGAACTGACGGCGCGTCATCGGAGCGCATATCATGCGAACGTCCTCCATGTGTGCTCATGAACAGGGCCATCCTTCCCCAGAAGGATGACGCGCAGCTTTGCGACCGCCGCGTCGGGACTGGTCAGGACAGGAATGTTCGTTGCCGCCTCGACCGCTTGGCGCGCACGCGCCATGGAGAAATGGGCCAGTGTGATGGCGTCGAAGTCTTTCAGTTTGGCGGCTTCGGCGGCGATCAGTCGATTGTGCGTGCCGACGTCGCCGGCGCGCACGGCATCGATCGCGCCGGGGACGAAGAAACTTGTGATCATTGCCGAAGGATCGGTGCGGTCCGCTTCCTCGCGGAATTCCTGCTCCATGCTCTCCTTGGCCGGGGCAAACGTATAGAGCATCGCGGTGCGGCGGCCGCTTCGAATGGCTTCTTCGAACATCGCTTCATTGGGCTTTAGGACAGGGATGTCGACGTGCTTCGCAGCGTGCTCGATGGCCCGGCCGAAGGCAGAGCATGTGAAGAGAACCGCGGCGCTGCCGATCGACCGCGCATAGGCCGTAAGCGCCACGATGCGCGCGACGAGCTCGTCGGTGAGCTCGGAAACCTTCGCGCGATCCGGTGACAGGCTGTCCTCCAAGATGTTGACTGCATCAGCTTCCGGCCAGGCGGCTTTGAAAGAGTGAGTGATGGGCTCCATCGCAATGGTGGTGGCATGGATCAGTGCTATTCGAGGCGTTGCTTTCATTGTCGGCTCCAACGGAGGGACCGATGGCCGCCCGGGAGGGAGGCGGCCATCGAGCGGAGATCACTTCGGGGCCGCTGCCGCAAAGACCCAGACGCTCTCCGCGGGAATACGAGCCCAGACCTTGCCGGACGGCATCTGGCGAGGACCATGAGCCTTCGCGGCGAAGTCACCGCGGCGCAGGCGATACTCCCACTTGTCGCCGAGATAGATGCTGTCATCGAGATGCATCTCGATACCTTCAGGCGCCGGGCTGTCGCTTACGCTGATCTGTTCGACCCGAATGACGGCGCGCGCTTCGTCGGAATCGCCAAGCCCATTTGCCTCACGCACGGTGCCGTTCAGCGCCCATCCATCACCCGCGATCACAGTGGATTGGCCGGAGCGCTTCTGTATCCTCCCCTTCACTATGTTGTTGGCGCCGAGGAAATCGGCCGAATAGAAGCTGTTCGGATTGGAGTAGATGTCCTGCGGCGTGCCTTGCTGCACGATGCGCCCATCCTGCAGAAGCAGGATGTTGTCGGCGGCGGCGAGCGCCTCGCTCTGGTCATGCGTGACCAGGATCGCGCAGATCTCCAGGTCCAGGATCAGCTTGCGGATCCAATAGCGCGCTTCCTCGCGCAGCTTGGCATCGAGATTGGACAGGGGCTCATCGAGAAGCAGGACCCTCGGCTCGTAGACCAGCGCCCGGCAGATGGCGACGCGCTGCTGCTGGCCGCCGGAGAGCTGCGAGGGATAGCGTTCGGCGAGATGGCCGAGACCGAGACGGTCGAGGATGGCCTGTACGCGCGATGCGATCTGCGCTTGCGGCACGCCCCTGAGTTTCAGCCCATATCCGACGTTGTCTCGGACATTGCGATGCGGCCAGAGCGCATAGGACTGGAAGACCAGGCCGATGTTGCGCTGCTCAGGCGGCAAGCCGATTTTGCGCTCGCCGTCCAGAACGGTCTTGTCGCCGATGACGATCCGTCCGATCTCCGGTTGCTCCAGTCCGGCGATGCAGCGGAGCAGCGTCGTCTTGCCGCTCCCCGATGCACCAAGTAGGGCAACGATCGAGCCGCGCTCCGCCGTGAATGAGGCGCCCTTCAGGATCTGCAGGCCGCCAAGCCATTTCTGGACGTTGTTGACAATGAGCTCAGTCATGGATGCGTGCTCCCAGTCGAAGGGCGAGCGCAAGGCCCGCGGCCGTTAGGATGATGCTTACGAGTGCGAGCGCGGCGATCGTGTTCATGGCCCCGGTCGTGAGTAGCGAAACCATCAGCGAGCCGATGACCTCTGTGCCCGCACCCATGAGATAGACGCCCGTCGCGTATTCGCGCAGGAAGATGATCATGATGAGGGCCCACGCGCCGGCCAAGCCTGGCCGCACGATCGGGATCACGACATCCCACCATGTGCGACCGATCGTTGCGCCAGTCGTTCTTGCCGACTCCTCAAGCTCCGGGGAGACCTGGATAAGCGTGCCCTGCAGCAGCCTCAGGCCATAGGACAACCCGACAACGACATAGGCGACGAAGAGGCTGACCAGGGT
>NZ_RZSX01000869.1:0-2586 GCF_004023105.1 Mesorhizobium sp. M5C.F.Ca.IN.020.32.2.1
GGATGTCGCCGAGCACGAAGGTCGAGGCCGAGGTCATCTCGCTCGGCTTCACCACCGTCGTGCAGCCGGCGGCGAGCGCGAACGGCAATTTCTGGCTGACGATGAGGAACGGAAAATTCCACGGCGCGATGATCGAGACGACGCCGATCGGTTCGCGCAGCACGACGCCCAGCATGGCGTCGCCGAGATTGGCATAGCTTTCGCCATGGAGCGTGCGGGCAAGCGCTGCGGCATAGCGCCAGATGTCGACGGCGCCGCCGATCTCGCCGCGCGCCTGGGCGATCGGCTTGCCGGATTCCAGCGCGTCGAGCCGGGCAATCTCCTCGAGCCGCGCCTCGATCAGGTCCGCCGCCTTGAGCAGGATCGCGGCGCGCTCTGCTGCCTTCATGCGCGCCCACGGGCCGGTCTCAAAAGCCTTGTGCGCGGCGGTCACCGCCGCCTCGACTTCGGCCGCGCCGGCTTGTGCATAGCGCGAAACGGTGAAGCCGTGGCCGGGGCTGTTGCGCTCCAGTGTGCGGCCGTCGCGGGCATCGACGAACTTGCCGTCGATCAGCAGCCGGTAGGTCTTCGGTGCTGCGGATGCCTCGGCGGGCATGGCGATGGTGAGGGGCAAGTTCATGTGATTTCCAGGTTCCGCATGCTTTTTAGGATCTTGAAAACGCTGGTTTCTGCTTGGTCTTGAAAGCGTCGATGCCGGCCTTGAGGTCGCCGGTCAGCGCGATGAAGCCGCTGGCCAGCGCCTCTGTCGCGGCAGCACTTTCCTCGCCCTCGGCGACCGCGATCATCAGCTTGGCGGCCTCGGTTGCCAGCGGGCCGCGCTCGGCGATCTTGCCTGCCCAGGCCTTGGCCTCGGTGAACGCCTTGCCTGTGTCGACCACCCGGTCGACGATGCCCAGTGTTAGTGCTTCGGCCGCCATGAAAACTTCGCCGCCGATTGCCATGCGCCGCACCGTCTGCGCACCGAAACGGTGTACCGCGCGCTGCGTGCCGGACCAGCCGGGCACTACGCCGACTGAGGTTTCCGGAAAACCTAATTTCACCTGCGCCTCGGCGACGCGGAAGTCGCAGGCGACCGCCAATTCCAGCCCGCCGCCCAGCGCATGGCCGGACAGAACGGCGATGGTCGGCTGCCGCAGCCGCGCCAGCCGGTCGAAGACGCGGTGGCCGTAGCGCACCCATTGCACCTGGAAATCGGCGGCACTCATTTGCGACCACGCTTCGACATCGCCACCCGAACAAAAGCCCTTGCCTTCGCCGCACAGCAGCACGACGCGGACACCGTCCGCGGCCTCGGCCGCGTCGAGCGCGGCCTCAAGCGCGCGCAGCATCGGGATGTCGAGCGCATTGAATTTCTCCGGCCGGCGCAGCGTGACGATGCCGAGGTCGCCGTCGGTTTCAAAGGTGACGAGACGCTCAGCCATGAGCGCCTCCAAGGGAGGCGCCGCCATTGAGCGACAGTCCGATCGGCCGGTCACGATAGAGCGCGTCCGGCGTGACTTTCAGGTCGTTGGCGACACCGAGCGGGATCTCGGCCTGCGCCAGCACGTCGCGCTGAAGGTCGATGCCGGGTGCCAGCTCAGTCACCATCAGCCCATCCGGCGTCAGCTTCATGACGCAGCGTTCGGTGACATAGGTGATGTCCTGCCCTTGCGCGACGGCGCGCTTGCCCGAGAAGGAGATATGCTCAACCTCGCCGACCACCTTCTTGACCTTGCCTTCCCCGTCGATGCGGATGCCGCCATCGGCCAGCGACAGCTTGGCCCCAGCAGTGAAGAAACCGGAAAACACGATCTTCTTCGCCCGCGCGGTGATATCGACGAAGCCGCCGGCGCCGGCGGTGACGTGCGGCCTCGCTGAAAGCTTCGACACGTTGACCGAGCCGTGGCGGTCGATCTGCATGAAGGACAACAGCGACGCGTCGAAACCGCCGGCCTGGAAGTAGATGAACTGGTGTGGCGAAGGCATGAAGGCGTCGGCGTTCGACGAGCAGCCGAACTTGAAGTCGAGCAGCGGCACGCCACCGACCGCGCCCTGTTCGATCACCCAGGTGACCTTGCCGTGCTGGCCTTCCTCGAGAAGGATGCGCGGCACATTGGCCGAGATGCCGAAGCCGATGTTGACCGCCATGCCGTCGGCAAGCTCCATGGCGACGCGACGGGCAATGACCTTCTGGACATTCATTTCGGCGTTGCGGAAGCTTGACAGCGGTCGGAAGATCTCGCCCGAGATGGCCGGGTCGTAGGGTGTCAGTGTCGTCTGCAACTGATCGGCCGCGATCACGATGTGGTCGACCAGCACACCGGGCACGCGCACGTCATGCGGTTTCAGCGTGCCGTTCTCGACGACGCGCTTGACCTGCGCGATGACAATGCCGCCGTTGTTACGGGCAGCGAGCGCCTGTTCCAGCCCGCCGAGATAGGCGCCCTCATGCTCATAGGTGAGGTTGCCGCGCTCATCGGCCGTCGTCGCCCGGATGATCGACACATCAGGTACGATCGAGCGGAAATAGAGCCATTCCTCGCCGTCGAACTGCTGCACCGAAACGATCGGCTCGCTCGCGGCCGCATTCATGGCGCAGCCCTGGTG
>NZ_RZSX01000086.1:0-11582 GCF_004023105.1 Mesorhizobium sp. M5C.F.Ca.IN.020.32.2.1
CCCTGATCGGCCTCAACGTACCCCTCGACCCGCTCCGCCTCGGTTCGCTCAGCACCCGCACCACTCACCCATTCTACATGGCGCGCTTCAACGAGTTGATGCGGGGGCTTGGCATCGCCCGGCGTCTGGAAAACCCCTATCGCCACGTGACCAAGGGTCAGATGGTCAGGGATTGCGAGGATCCGGCGCTGTTGCGACGGGCCATTCCCTCGTCGATGTCGTGTTCCTCGCCGGCGAAAGCCCGCTACAGAGGCCTGCCACCGCAGCACTGCGGAACGTGCGTCCCCTGTCTGATCCGCAGAGCATCCCTGGCAGCCGGCCTGGACGCGAACGAGTCGGATACGACACCCTATGTGGTGAAGGATTTGGCGGCGCGTCGTCTCGATACGCTCGAGGCCGAGGGCGAACATGTGAGGTCGTTTCAGCTGATGGCGGAGCGGTTACGGCGGAATCCGCGGGCCGCAAAGGCCCTCGCGCGCATCCCCGGTCCGCTGACCGACGAGCCGTCCGAGATTGACGACTATGTTGACGTCTTCGTGCGAGGGATGCAGGAAGTGGCCCATTTCCTCGAACCCGTCAGGGCGAAGCCTAGCTGAGCATGTCTGCACCACGCCTCGTCGATTTCCACTGTCACCTGGACCTGTATCCAGATCCGGCCGCGGCTATAAGAGCCTGCGAAGAGGCTAAGGTGGCGACGCTCGCGGTGACGACGACGCCGAAGGCGTTCAGGCAGAACATGAACCTTGCAAAGGGCGCCGAGTTTGTGCGCATTGGGCTCGGCATTCACCCGCATCTTGCCGAGCAGCGCTGGACCGAACTGCCCCTGTTCGAGGCGCTGTTGCCCGAGACGAGGTATGTCGGCGAAGTCGGTCTCGATGCGAGCCCCGCACACTACCGCTCGATCGATCGTCAAGTCGACGTCTTCAGGCGTATTCTAACCTCCTGCCAGAGGGCGGGGGACAAGATCCTCTCCGTGCATAGCGTCCGCACGGCGTCGAAGGTTCTCGACCACATCGAGGAGCTGCTTCCCAAGGGCAGTGGCAAGGTGGTGCTGCACTGGTTCAGCGGATCGGTCGCAGACGCGCGGCGGGCTGCGGCTCTCGGGTGCTATTTTTCCGTCAACCAGGCCATGTTCAGGTCCGAGCGGTCAGTGGCTCTCCTCGGGACCTTGCCGCTCGACCGGCTGCTCACGGAGACGGATGGTCCCTTCGTGGAGGTAGATGGTTCCCCCGTCACGCCGGGCGGCGTGGACGAGGCCGTTCGCATGCTTGGCGACGTTGTGGGCCTGGGCGCCGAGGAGATGCGGCGCGCCATTTTGAATAATCTAAAGGCAGTTTTGGAACGGTCCGCAAACTGACGATTCCACGCCGACCCGAGCTTATCGTGGCCAGCGACTCTGCACCATTCGCTACCGGAGCTTGAGGAGCTCGATGAGCTCGTCGGCGTTGAGCAACTGGCCGGCACGCCTGTATGCCGGCGAACCGCGGCGGGCCTCGATTTCGGCATATTTCTGCAGCATCTCGCGATAAGTCGACACCGTGTTGGCGTGAGCGTTCAGGGATCTGTCCCTGAACTCCTCAAAGCGCCCGAGCTTTTCGACCATGAATTTGGCCATCGACATGTAGCGTCCCTCTTCGTTCCCGTCGAAGCCGTCAAACTTGGGGTTTTTCCCCCAGTACTTCACCTGGTCCTCGACGCGCTGCCTGTCTTCGGGACTGAGCTTCTCATATCCCCATTCAATGGCTCGCCACATCGCCATCGTGTCGACCACGAAGTCGAGCGCCTCGGGGTCGTCGACCTCATCGTGAAAGATGCCCGACATTTCCCATTCCAGGCCCCAGAAATGGCCTCCGTAGATGGCGCTCTGAATCAACTCGACTGACTTCATGTCCTCGTAGCCTTTATGCTGGCGCAGGACTTCGGCTAGCATCCACATGATCAGTTTTTCAGAGCTGGTCGGCCGGAAGGCCTTGCGCCGACCAGCCTCAAGCCCAGTATACACCAAGGTGCGGATGGCCTCTGCCCGCGAAGGGAGGTCACGCTGCTCTCCCCGCCAAGCATCGATCCGGTCAATCGTGCTTTCATCGAGCCTGAGCTCGAATCGCTCGGTTTTCACCATTTCTACCTCCAATCAAGTCCGTACCGAATCCATATCGTACGGACATTGTACGTAAGACACGGTGAAAGGCAAGCATCGCCATCTCGCATGTCGTTACTTGGGTCAGGACGGGGGCGCGTCACACCCCCCACGGCTGGCATGCCGGCCGGTGCCTGCACCTCCGGCATGTGGCTAGGCGCTCGTCGGGACCCTCAGGGAACAGGCGAGTCGATCAGAGTGCAGGTGTCAGGATCCGGGCCGTAGTACTGCGCGAACTGTCGCTCGCCAAGGCGATCAGTGCAGCATTTTCGGATTTCCCGGTAAGCCATTTGAAATCGTAGCGGAAAGGTCCCGGCTCGAGGACCCATTGCAGGGCGAGATCGAACACGAGCATTCCGCCAAAGAAGGTGTTGACCAGTTTCTTGATGTTTTCGGGGCTCCGGCCGCGCACGGCGCGAGGAAAGATCTGCTCGGTGTCACCTCTGTCCTGGAAGAGGGACAGATGGGTGACGAACAGCGATCCGGCCTCAGGGTTGAAGTTGTCTCCCGCCATCCAGATGCCCGGCCAACAGAAAAATTCGGGACTGCGCTGCTTGTCTCGGCAAAAAGCGATGAAGTGCGAGACCAGGACCCGGACAGGCATGTTCACACCGGCATAGTTGAACGTACGATGCTCCTCCATCAGGGCATCGACAGGGCCCTTGTCGCCGAGCAGCCCGACCACGGCAGCAAGTCCCGTCCGCGGATCATCGTATCCGCATCGCTCGCTCAGTCGCGCCGCGACGTGCTCATACTCCTGAGCGGAGAAATTTTGCACCGCCTGGGCGAGCTCGGGGGTTTCGGCTGCGGCCAGGCAAAGTCTTGTGAAGCGCGCGCCAGGATCAACGTCGCGGATAAAGTCCTCGAAGAACTCGATGTCGAGCGGAAACCCCCTCGTCGGGTTGATTGCCAGATCGCAGATCAGCAGAAACAGGCCGACGATCGGGCTGTCATACCGTTCGGGCCATTCTGTCCCAGTAAGCACCAGGAACAGTTCAAACGAGTCGACATAGACGGGCGCAAAGTAGCCTTGCTCGCGATACGTCTGAAGCAGCTCGGCCGCCTGACGATGCCAAATACTGAATTTGGCAAAAGCGGGCCTGGCCTTCGAATATCTGCTGGATGCCGATGTCGGCGTAAGGTGGGCGCGCACCGCGATGGAAGCCTTCAATCCGGCTGAGTTGAAGTTTGAGGAATTGTGCATCCCAGCGACCGGGGTCGGGAAATTGCCCTTCCGCGAAGTCACAGGACCCGTTGATCGCGTGGACGATCTCACCATAGGTTTTGAGGTAGCTGTGCCCGACGCTCTGAAAATAGGGCGTTTGCTCCAGCGAGAGGATCGACTTCGGCGACCAGGCAAGTTGCTTGTAGAACTTGATGTCGAGCGCGTTGTTGACGGCAATATTGGCGGCGGCGAGCACCGGATCAGAGTGCGTCCGACCGTCGAGCATCGCCCTGTGCGCCCAAGCCTTTACAGGTTTGGCGACGCCGGCGCCCCGCGCAAAGGTCTGAAGAGACGTCATGCTGCCATAGATTTGCGCCGGGTACGCCAGGCTGAGGATGAGTCCCGCAGTGGACCCCATGTGCTGCCACCAATGCACGGTTTCGTGCAGATAGGTCGAGTAGGCTTGGTACAGTTCGGCTGCGTCATGACCCTCGGTGTCGCGCTGGGTGAGCGCGTCGACAAGCTCATGGGCGCGGGGACTGAGGCGCAAGACGAAATGTTCCGTCGTGTAGCTCCCGTGGCCTGCCAGCGTGGCGTCGAACACCAGTGGATCGTTGGCTGGGTTGAGCAGATACGGATCGAGATGGGAGAACAGGGACATGGGAGAACTGTAGCAGAGATTGCCTACGGAAGCGGACAAACGCCGGGCTACCAGGCGATCGGCCTGACGGCACGCCACGGCGGTGCAGGTCGGCCTGGAATTCGTCAGTCCGGAGGCGCCAATCGGCGTATTCCCTTGCGCCGTACTCCTTCGCATGGACCGACCGGGCGTCTTCGTGGGCGAGACACCGAAAAAAGCGGGGCCTGACGAAAAGAATAGTTCGCTGGGGCGGCGCGCTTAAGGGTGTGGGTTGCCGAGCGGATCCATGCCGAGCGCCAGCCTGACGCTCTCTCGGATGCTTTCAGTCATCGCCAGCAGAACTTCCGGTCGGATGTCTCCGGGCTTTTCAACCACCATATAGCGCACACGCACATAATCGTTCTTGTCGGCCAGAGTTTTGGCTTGGCTGACAGTTCTGGCAGGCAGGACCAGGCCTGAACCTTGAGCGGCCACAGCCATCTCGTGCAGATTGTGCCCCAAGGCCCGCAAAGCCTCAATGTCTCGGCCCGCGCTGCGGAGGTAGCATTTCAGGAAGAGTTCGCACGCATGGTAGCAAAGCAACCTGGTCGGTCCCGACGTCAGACCGCGGCGACCGGCATCAACGGCCTTCGCGGCCTGCAAAAAGGAGTCGGCGAGCAGGAAAATACCGAACGGGGTGGCGCCTTCCGATTCTGGGATCATGCAGTCCAGTTGATTTTGGTGTTCTGGAGTCTCAAGTCGAAGTGCCCCCGACCGATATGACGCCGTTCGATTGAGATTCTCCGTGCATGGCACGACTCCCGGTGGGCCTTGGACGTGACGGCAGGACTTGAACCTGGGACCTCCTCGCCCCTAGATAGCGGTGTCACGCACCACCCAGGTCGAAAGCGAGGCGCTCTATCCTCTGAGCTACGCCACGATCTGCCTATGCATCGTTGTCCACGACCAGCTGCGGCTTCTTACGCTTCAACCGGTTCGATCTCTCCTCGGCCGCCTTCTTGATCTCGGCGGCCTTTTCCAGCGCAAACGGCTTGGCGGCCTCGATCAGGCCATCGAAATGATAGCGGTTCGTCATGCTGCCATTGGGCGTGTTGCGCCGTTCCTCCCGGCCAAGAAGTTTAAGGGCCTCGAGGGCGGCAATGCGTTTCTGAATGGTGCGGGGCGTCACCCCGATCGCCTTGGCGATGGTTTCGACCGAGGGGTGGGGAAGGTTGTCGGGCAGCCACCAGTACTGGACCAGGTGGATGATGATGTTCATGTCGAGCGCATCGAGGCCGAGAGCCTGCTGCTTCTCGATGATGATGTTGGGGAAAGCGCTCCAGCCCGTGGCCATGAGTGCCTTGGTCCACTTCTTCTCGTTGGTGCGTAGCTTGTCGACGTCTGCCTTGGCGGTTTCTGGCTGGGCCATCTGAGGCTCCCTGTGATGAACTGCGCCTAGATATGGTGGTTTCCCGTGATGACGCAAGGGCATTGGGGACGGTTCTGCATTCAGGGGGAGGGTGTTTCAAGGTTCGCCCGGCCTATGTCCCTGGATTCAGGGGCCGGGGAACCGCGCTGCACCCAAAGAAGAGGACTTGATAATATGAAGTGCCGATCAGACGAACCGTGCTATATGCAAGTGATAAGATAGGGACCCCCCGACCAGAGGTTCACCCGGGGTGTTGACAAAGAGAGCGTCAATACCCATACTTTGGGCGTGAGCATCGCTCCGGGGTTGGCGCCAGGCGCCAGCCGAACTTTTCAAAACGAAGGCCCGGCTAGTCCGGGTCTTTGTTTTTTATCCGTTCAAAGCAGCTGTATTTGATGCCGCAGGATGCCAGGTCCTCGGGCTGCAGGTGCGCGTCGATGAGACGCTTGTGGTCCATCAGGGCCCTGTAGGGCCGGTAGGACGGGTCATAGCCGCCCTTGGCCATCGGATAGAGGTAGAGATCGGCGATCTGCAACATCGGCGTGGCTTTGGTTCTGCCGCGGGGCTCCCCGCGCACGATGTCCCTGAACTCCTCGGCAGTTAACGACCCGTAGCTGGCGGAGTTGGCGCCGTCGAACGGCATCCCCTGCGTCTTCAGGATCCGCGTGTAGGCCACCAGGTCGCGGTCCTCGGCTTTGCCGGCGCGCTCGAAGAACACGCGCAGCTTGCGGTCCTGGCTGCGGGCATATTTGGCGGCGCGCTCGATCAGGATGCAGTAGGCGGTCTTGCACATGAACCAGAGCTGGTCCCGGTACCGGTCGCGGTAGCGGGCAACATAGCCCGGTCGGTCGATGACCGCGGCGATGCCGATCACGGGCAGCCCAAGCAGCATCCCCTGCAAGTCTCCCAGGAATTCAAAAGCGGACTCCGGCTTCTTCAGCCAGCCGAAGTCGCCACGGCCGCCCCGGATCGCCCAGGAGTGGAGCGGGTAGGTGATGCCGTGCTTCTGGCAGAAGGCCTTGTGGCGGGCATAGAGCTCATCGACGTCTTCCTCGTTGATGAGGATGCCGCCGAGGGCGAAATAATCCATTTCGTCCCGGCGCTTCTCTCTGGGCTCTCGGTCTGGCTCACGGCTGCCGCTGTCATCGAGGTAAAGGTGGATTTCGCGGTCGGTCACGGGCAGGCTTTCAATTTCCGCACCAGCTTGGCTCAAAAACCTGAACCTGTACAGCTTGGCGACACTCGTGCGCGCCACAGGGAACGTTGCAGCTCAGGCCGATTTCATCTGCACCATCAGCGTCTCGCAGCTGAGGGTGAGTTGGCGGGCATATGCCTTCGAGGCGTCAAGCGTGGCTCGCTTGGTGACGCCGAAGATCAGGTAGCCCGCATGCACGGCGGCGAGGATGCCGAGGGCCGCAAGCTTTCCATGGGTTAGCTCGGCAAACGATCCTCGTCGACATCAACATCCGCGCCGCCGCCGACGATCCCGAGGACGACACCTACGACGTTGCCCAGGATCTCAAGAGGCGCCTCTCCCGCGACGACAAGGGCCGGCTCTACGTCGACGCCTTCCTGCTCTCGCACCCGGATTCCGACCACGTGACCGGGCTCACGACGCATTTCCACCTCGGCCCGCCCGAGGATTTCCCGGAGGGTGACGAGAACCTCATCCTGATCCGCGAAATGTGGTCGTCGCCGATCGTGTTCCGGCGCGCCAGCAAGCAGCACAAGCTCTGCGACGAGGCCAAGGCGTGGGCCACCGAAGCGCGGCGCCGGGTCGCGCTGTTCAAAGAGAAGGGCCTGACCGGCACCGGTTCAGGCGACCGCATCCTGATCCTCGGTGAGGATAAAGACGGCAAGACCGATGATCTCACGGACATCCCGGTCAAGCAGGACGGCCTGCTGACCGCAGCTGACCGCGTGAACACGGGCCAGTTCGAAGGCCGCCTGCTGGCGCCGATGTACGTCGACGAAGACGACAAGGAGCTGATCGAAGTCCTCGAGAAGAACAACTCCTCGGCGATCGTGCGGTTCTCCATCGCCGGCGACGGCGTGGCCGACCGCTGCCGCTTCCTGACCGGTGGCGACGCGGACGTCTCCATCTGGGACCGGCTGTGGCAGCGCCACAAGGACAGTAACAAGGACTGGCTCAGCTACGATGTCATGGAGACGCCGCACCACTGCTCCTGGCGCACCCTGAGCCACGACCGCTGGTCCGAGATGGGCGAGAAGGTCAAGGTGTCCGAGGACGCCAGGAACGCACTCTCCCAGACCCGTGACGGCGCCATCATCGTCGCCTCCTGCAAGCCCATCAAAAAGGACGACGACAACCCGCCTCATGAGCGGGCCAAGCGGGAATATGTCTCGATCACCTCGGCCGAACGCTTCATCTGCACGACCGAGTATGCCGATGAGCACGACGGGCCGGTCGAGTTCAACATCACCGGCGTCGGCACATCCAAGCAGCTGGCGCTGACCCCGAAAAAGGCCGCCTCGATCGCCGGCGTGACCGGAGTGACGACGACGCCCAGATCCCACGGCTGAGCCATGGCCTCGGCAGACATGAAGCGGCACGCGGAACACTTTCTGCGTGTCGCAACAGAGATTCCGCAATGCCAGCGCTGTGGCCTGATCGCCGTCGGTGACGACGTGGCGACCCTGTTCCTTGATCTGGCCGTGGAGATGCCAACGCACTGGCACGCCAAGGGCACCGCCCCTAACGGCGTCCTGCCGGTCGAACGCGTTGAGGTCCTGCTTGGCGCTGACTACCCGTGGCGGTGCCCCACCTTCACCCTGCGCAAGGGCTTTCCGCGCAACCTGCACCATCTGACGCCCGGCTCGGAAAACGTGTGTCCAACCCCCTGTCTTGTGGATGGCAACCAGGACGAATATTTCAATCAGCACGGCCTGATCGAACTCGGCATCGGGGCCATCGTCAACCAGATGGGCGTTTGGCTCGGTCGCGCAGCAATTGGCACCTTGATGGATCCGGATCATGGCTGGGAACCCGTGATGCGCCAAGGCCTGCCGGACCGGCTTATTATCGATGCGGACTTCGCCCGAAGCCAGATCACCGACAAGTCCGGCTCGGTATGGCTTGCTACCAAATTCATGAAGGGCAAGGATCTCGCTGGCAAAAGGTCCTACACCCTCTCGGCGCACAATGAATTTGCCGCTGCCGTCGGCAACATGTCTGCTTTCCCCTTTGAGGCCGAAAGCGAAGGACGCTACAGCGGCATCACCGCGACGGTGCTGATCTGGCCGCCAAATGGCGCCATCACAAGTGCGGTGCTGCCTGAGACGGTAGCGAACCTTGACGACTTGGCACAACGCGCTGAGGCCTTCGGCTGCGGCGTTGAGTTTGCGAAATTCCTCGACAGGCTCCAGCGGCGCTGGGCGGGCAAAACCGATGACGCGACCTTCCCGATCGCCGTTTTGTTTGGCGTGCGGCGACCTTTTCGGCTGATCGGGCGGGCGTCGACGATCGAGTTGCTTCTTGATTGAAATCACGGCTCCGCAGAAGCGGGCCTCGCTGTTCGAAGGGCCCAACGCGAGAGCCGCCGTTGCCATGGAGCAACTGGGTCGCACGACGCCCGCGCTTCTCCGCGCCGTGTCGGCAGCTCCCTCTTATCCGCCATTCAGCCTGGTTGGCTGCGGCAGCGTCGGATCGAAAACCGCTCTGCATCTGGCCCGTGCCGGCGCCCAGATCTTGGCCGTCTCCGACAGCAACGAGCTGCGGCCCCACAACATGGCCCGGCACGCCCTCGTGCGGCCACCCCTGCCGTGGCCGAAGGCGTTTGAACTGTCTGACGAGCTGGCCCTGCTCGGGCAGAAACCGGAAGCCCATCTGATTGACGTGGTTAGGGGCCTGAAGCGTGCGGACAATCGCCTGCTGATTTCGCCGCCCGGGACCGGCACGCTGCTCAACACGACCGCATCGAGCCTGGTGCGCGATGCCCTGTCAATGGTGAGCCCTGCCGAGCTGCCGGCACGCATGGCGGAGATCGCCCTTTTCGGGCGCGGCCGTGGCGGTTTCGTATTTCATAAGGGAAGCAACCGCAATCCGAGCCTCGCCGACCTGCAGGCGGTGCTGTCCGCGACCGTGACGCCTTATGAACGGACATTGTTGTTCGATCCCGAGTTCGGGCTGACGCAAATTCAGATCGGGGAAGGCTGCGGCTCCATGACTATGCCGATGACCGACGCGCGCCTTTCGGCGATGACCGCCATGGCCACCGAGGAACTCATGCGCCTCGCCGGCGCCAATGCCGATGGCGGAGAACTGGTCGTGGGGGTGGCAGAGCCCGATAGCCCATCGACAAGTTGGCGCCGCCTCTCCGTGTCAAAATTCCTGGAAATCCCGGTCGAGGGCAGCGAATGGACTTTGCGTCTGTCGTCGCACGTCGCCGGCATGATCCGCGAAGAGACCGCGCGGTTTCCCAATGTCGAGACGGGAGGCCTTCTGATCGGCTCCTGCAGTTCTCTCATGAAGACTGTCACGGTGGTCGACCTGATCGAGGCGCCAGAAGACAGCGTGAGGACGCCGACGCTGTTCGTGCTTGGAACGAAGGGCATGAAGAATCGGATCGATGCCCGTTTCGAGGAAAGCGGCCGCTCGCTGCTTGATGTGGGTACCTGGCACAGCCACCTCGCCGAACAAGGTCCCTCGCCCACCGACCGCAAGACGGCCAAGCAGGTCGCCGTGGAGCGAGCGCCGCCGGCCATCCTTTCTCATTGCCACTCCAGCCACGTACCATGCCATCATGCATCAGGACGCGCCATGAACGATTACCTCGACGCCTACTCCATCAAGGCGCGCCTCGCGCCGGCAGCTCTGGCGATTGCCCCGGTCATTGTCCTGATTGTGCTGGCCTTCAACTGGGTTCAGCCGAGCCTCCCCGAGGCCATCATCGGTCTCGCCGTCATGGTCCTGTTCTTCGCTGCCTCGAATGTGGCCCGCCGCCTGGGCAAGAGGAAGGAGAGACAGCTGTTCGCGACGACCGGCGGGAGACCGGAAAATCGCGAACTGAACCACCTGGATAAGACACTCGACGAGCGGACCAAGGACCGCTACCGCAAATTCCTCGCCAAGCAGCTCGAGCAGCCGGCGCCGACGCGCGACATGGAAGTCGAGGACCCCGACGAAGCGGCTGCGTTCTATGTGCAGTGCTACAACTGGCTGCGCGAGAACACCCGCGACACCGAGAAATTTCGGATTCTTTTCAACGAGAACATCGCCTACGGCTATTACCGCAATCTCCTGGCGCTGAAGCCCTATGGCATCGTGCTCAATCTGCTGACCATCGCCGCCGCGGCCGCAATCATCTACTACAAGCCCGATTTCGCTTGTTGTCGAGGTTGATCAGCGCCATGTCCCCGTTGCCCACGGGGAAAAGGTCAGTTTTGCAGGCATCTGTGTCGGTTCCTATGGTTGGCCGGAACGGGCACGCAACGGATCATTTCCGTGTGCGCGCGCCGCCGGCAACTAGCCTGTGGCTTGTCAATGGAGCCTTGGGGCACTAGAACCGACTTTCAACGGTACGGACCTGTGGTCTGGGCAGTCTTACGGCGCCACGTCCGCAGGTACGCACAAACAGAAGGCAGGCGGTGGAATCACCGTCTGCCTTTTTTATGGCACAGCGTTAAAATGAAGTAAATACGTTCGTGCAGCGCGTTGCACTGAGGGTACGATTATTTGGCAAGTTGTCAACAGGCCAATCGGACCAAAACGCCGCAGGCGGCGATGCATGGCAGGTATGTCTTTTTACATATGGTAGCGGGACCCGAGAACGCAAGTCGCGCTTCACGTTGCTCGGTCGAGGGCCAGGTCGGTGAAGCTCCAGCTGCGCACAGGCCACGTTTGAGGCGCAAGCTTCACCGTCGCATGTGTGCCCTAGCATGGAAACGTCGGACGGCAGCGCCACCAGGGGGTATGTGGCTTCCCAGGCTTTCGTGGACAAATATCAGGCTCGCGGGCCGCTCAAAACATTGCTGCCCGCCCGCGTCGCTCAGGGCACCACGTTCAAGCCGACGCATCCGGACGCGGACGATGCCTACGAATGGATGGGACTGGAGGCCCGAAAAGAGATCTTTGCGCTTTTGGATGCAGCAGTAGCCGATCCTGCCGCAACGGTCAGCATGGTCGCCTACGACATGAGCGAAAGCGAAATCATGGACCGCCTGTTCGCGCTCGGTCCGCGCCTCAGGATGATCATCGACGACAGCGATAAGC
>NZ_RZSX01000870.1:0-2582 GCF_004023105.1 Mesorhizobium sp. M5C.F.Ca.IN.020.32.2.1
GGGCTGAAACTGAAGCTTGCGGCAAAGATCGGCGACGACGACCGCGCCTATTTCCGAGAAATGGTCGAGCCGCTGGTCGACGGTGACCGTGTCGAGTATGTCGGCGAGATCGAGGAGGATAAGAAGGCGGAATTCCTCGGCAAGGCGGCCGGCCTCGTATTCCCGATCGACTGGCCAGAGCCGTTCGGTCTTGCCGTCATAGAGGCGATGGCCTGCGGCACGCCGGTGATCGCCTGGAGCTCCGGCGCAATGCCGGAAATCGTCGATCAAGGCGTGACCGGTTTTATCGTGGATTCCATGGAGGGCGCGGTCGCCTCGATGCCGGGCATGCTGCGGCTCGACAGGCGGAAGGTGCGAGCTGTCTTCGAAAGGCGGTTTTCCGCCGAAAGAATGACCCGCGACTACGTTTCCGCCTATGCGCGCCTGATCGGCGCCTCGGCCGAAGCACGAGCGTCGTGAGCGGCATTACCTCCGGGGGGCGAAACGAGAGAGATATGTAGCGAATGGCCCAACTCGACGAGCGCAAGCTTGATCCCGCGGTAGCACTTGCGTCCCTGGACGCCACCGCACCTCGAGAGCCGCATCGGCTGTTCGCCCTCAAGCAAGGCGATTGCTTTGCCGTGGCCGATGCCTACGGCGATATTCGCGGCGCCGGCGATGGTTTCTTCCGTGACGACACGCGAGTGCTTTCCGAATTCCGGCTGACCGTCGGCGGCCGGCAGACATCGCTGCTCGGTGCGTCGCTCAGCCAGGACAATGTGCTCTTCACCTCCAACCTGACCAATCTGCCGATGCAGAGCGCCCGCGGCCGGGACATTCCGCAGGGCGCGATCCATATCGAACGCGTCAGGCTGCTTTGGCAGGACCGGTTGTTTGAACGCATCACCCTTTCCAACTACAGCCAGGACCACTCCACCATCCGCGTTTCGCTGCATTTTGCCGCCGATTTCCGCGACATGTTCGAAGTGCGCGGCTCGACACGGCTGAAGCGCGGCATGGCCCATGCTGCCGAGACGGATGCGAGCTCCGTCCTGCTTCGCTACGACGGGCTGGACGGGCTGGCGCGGATGTCGGCGATATCTTTCTCGCAGGCGCCGGACCAGCTGACGGCCGACCGTGCTGACTTCCTGATTGCCGTGACGAGGCGCAGCAGCAAGGTGCTGTATGTCGAGGTCGGTCCCGGAGTGGCGGAAACGCCGAACCGCGATCGCTACCGCGCCGCCGCGGCCCGCGCTCGCTTCGGCATGCGGGCCAAGCGCCGCCATGGTGCCACTGTGCACAGTTCCGGCCGCGTCTTCAACGATTGGGTCGAGCGCGCTCGCGCGGATGTGGCGCTGCTGACCACGGAGCTTACGACCGGACCCTACCCATATGCGGGTATCCCCTGGTTTTCTACGGCGTTCGGCCGTGACGGCGTGATCTCCGCGTTGCAGATGCTGTGGCTCAACCCGGATTTGGCGCGAGGCGTGCTGGCCTTCCTTGCCCAGCACCAGGCTACGGAGACATCGCCGTTCAGCGATTCTCAGCCGGGTAAGATCATGCACGAGACCCGCAAAGGCGAAATGGCGGCGCTGCGGGAGCTCCCCTTCGGCCGCTACTATGGCGGTGTCGACACGACGCCGCTCTTCATCCATCTCGCCTGTGCCTATGCGGACCGTACCGGCGACATGGCGTTCGTAGACAGCCTGTGGCCGTCGCTCTGCGCTGCGGCCGAGTGGACCGAGGAGGCGAGCCGGCCGAGCGGCTTCGTAACCTATCAGCGTGCCGCCGAGTCCGGCCTCTCCAACCAGGGATGGAAGGACAGCATCGATTCCGTCTTCCATGCAGACGGCCGCATCCCAAAGGGACCGATCGCTCTGGTGGAGGTGCAAGGCTATGTCTTTGCCGCCTTCCGGGGGCTGGCGGCGCTCGCCCGCCGCCGCAGCGAAGGTGACAGGGCCGATCATTGGGACAGCCGCGCCGAGGCCATGCGTGCCGCTGTGGAACGCCATTTCTGGCTGGACGATCTCGGCTTCTATGCCTTGGCGATTGATGGCGCCGGCGAGCCCTGCAAGGCGCGGACGTCTAATGTCGGGCATCTTCTCTATGTCGGGCTCCCCGAGCCGACGCGGGCGAAGCTGGTCGCCGACCAGCTGCTTTCGGCTTCCTTCCATTCGGGCTGGGGGCTGAGGACGCTCGCCGACGATGCTGTGTTCTTCAACCCGATGTCATACCACAATGGCTCGATCTGGCCGCATGACACCGCCATGTGCGGCGCCGGTCTGGCACGCTTTGGCGAGCGTGAAAGCGTGGTCCGGCTGATGAGCAGCACCTTCGAATCGGCTGTCCATTTCAACATGCGGTTGCCCGAACTGTTCTGCGGCTTTACCCGCGCGCCGGGCGAAGCGCCGATCGCCTATCCCGTCGCGTGCCTGCCACAGGCCTGGTCGGCCGGGTCTGCCTTCATGCTGATGCAGGCCTGCCTCGGCCTGGAGATCGACGGCTGGGACGGCCAAATCCACGTCACCGGTCCCAGGCTGCCGATTGGTATCGACACGCTCACGCTGAGGCATCTGGGCGTTGGCACCAGGAAGGTGGATCTC
>NZ_RZSX01000871.1:0-2581 GCF_004023105.1 Mesorhizobium sp. M5C.F.Ca.IN.020.32.2.1
GCCGTCGTCTTCGCCAGGCTGTTCGCGCCGAGCTTCCTTGACCTCGGCGTCGTCACGTCGGTGATCCTCTGCATTCTTCTCGGTGTGTTGATCGGTCTCGTCAATGGCGTGCTCGTTACCATCCTGAAAGTGCCTGCATTCATCGCCACCCTGACGATACTTTTCATCGGCCGCGGCTTCGTGCTGGCGCTCACTCACGGGCAGGCGATCTACTATCCTGCCAAGGCGACCGGCTATCCGCTTTTTTTTCACCTCGGCGAGACTAACCTCCTCGGCTTCAACAACCAGGTCGTGATCTTCGTTGTCGTCGCAGTGATCGGCGCCTATGTGCTCGCCAAGACGCGCTGGGGCTACGAGACCTTCGCCACCGGCGGCAACGAGCAGGCCGCGTCCTATGCCGGCATCCCGACCAACTGGGTGCGCATTCGAGCTTACCTGATCTCCTCGCTCTGCGCGGCGCTTGCCGGCCTGATGTCAGCTGCCCAGGACAAGGGCGTGACGCCGCTCTACGGCGTCAGTGGTGAGCTGACCGTCATTGCCGCCGTGATCATCGGCGGCGCCTCGATCCTCGGCGGCCGCGGCCGGGTCGCCGGATCCTGCCTTGGCGCCCTGCTGGTGGTGCTGCTCGACAAGGTGTTGCGCGAGGGCTGGCCGATCATGCGCACCATCAAGATCGGCGACGAGGAGATCACGGTCAACGCCGTTTTCTCGCTGCCGGTCGGCGCGGTGCCGGTGTTCCTCGGACTGCTGCTCGTCGTGGCGGTGCTCATCGAGCCTTATCTCATCCGCCGCCAGGTGGCAGGGCGCCTCTGGGCCTGGCTCCGCGGCCGGCCACCGCCACCGGCCTACGAGATCGGTGGCATCGCGATCGAGGGAGTGCAGACCAAGGGGGCAATGGCGACCGACATGGCGCTGTCGGCCACCGGGTTCGGCAAGTTCCTCGCCCGGCGCGACGCGCTCGCCATCATCTTGACCGTGCTCCTGTGGCTGACCGGCCTCGCGCTCCGGCCGGACTACTGGTGGAACCTGTCCAACAGCTTCGCGATCCTGCTCAACTATACCGAGCTTGCGCTGATCACCATCGGGCTCACCTACGTCATCGCCGCCGGCGATATCGATCTCTCCGTCGGGGCGGTGCTCGCCCTCGCCGGCAGCACCGCCGCCTATTTTCTCAAGGTTCTCGGCGCCGACCCCGTGACCGCGGTGGCGATGGGCCTGCTCGCGGGCATGTGTGCCGGCCTCGTCAACGCGATCGTCACCGTCGGCTTCAAGCTGCCGGCCTTCATCGCCACGCTCGGCATGTTCTACATCGCCCGCGGCCTCGCCGCCTGGTTCGTCGCCGGGCAGCAGCTCACCGGCTGGCCCGAGGGCTACAACCTGCTCGGCCGCAAGGTGAACGACATCCTGCTGCACTACCGCATCTCGCTGCCGGACGGGCTGATGCGCTCGACCGCCGAGGTGGTGAGCGTCCAGACCATCTGGATGCTGGTCGTCGCCGTCATTGCCGGCGTCGTGCTCGCCTATATGCCGTTCGGGCAGAAGGTCTATGCGACCGGCGGCAACATTCGCGCCGCCGCCTATGCCGGGATCAACACCAACCGGGTGCGGTTTCTCGCGCTTATGCTGGCGGCGCTCTGCGCGACAATGGCCGGGATCATCAACGTCGCCTACTTCCGCAGCTTCAACCCGGTGGCCGGCCAGTTCCGCGAGCTCGACGCCATCGCTTCGGTGATCATCGGCGGCGGTTCGATCTTCGGCGGCTACGGCACCGTGATCGGGGCGCTCGCCGGGGCGGCGGTGATCACCCTGATCCGGGCGCTGCTGCAGCTCAATGTCCAGGGCTTCACCATGCCGCAGCACTGGATCAACGTCTTCATCGGCGGCATCCTGATCGTGGCGGTGCTGATCGACATCTGGGTGCGCCAGGCCAACATCTTCGGCCGCCTGCGGGCGCGCCTCGCACGGCGCACAAGAACAGCGGAGACCACCCATGCGTGACCCGACCACGCCTGCACCGATCGTAGAAATGCGGGGCATCGAAAAAGCCTTCGGTGCAGTGCAGGCGCTCCGCAACGTCGACCTCGTGCTCTATCCCGGCGAGATCCTGGGCCTCGTCGGCGACAACTCGGCCGGCAAATCTACGCTGATGAAGATCCTGACCGGCGCCTACCAGCGCGACGCCGGCGAGGTTTTCGTCGCCGGGCAGCCGGTGCACTTCAAGAGCCCGCACGAAAGCCGCGATGCCGGCATCGAGATGATCTACCAGGATTTCGCTCTTTGCGGGAATATGGATGTCGGTCAGAACATCTTTCTTGGCCGTTGGCCGCGCAAGGGCCTTTTTGTCAATCGGCGGAAAATGTACGCGGAAGCCGACAGCGTGCTGAAGCGGCTCAAGGTCGACGTGAACTCCGTCTATCAAAAGGTCGAGAGCCTGTCAGGCGGACGCCAGCAATCTGTGGCGATTGCCCGCGCTATCTCCTTCCAGCCGCGCGTGGTGATCCTCGACGAGCCGACCGCCAATCTCTCGGTGATGGCGACCGAGCGGCTGCTCGAGACCATGCTGGAACTGAAAAAGCAGGGC
>NZ_RZSX01000872.1:0-2579 GCF_004023105.1 Mesorhizobium sp. M5C.F.Ca.IN.020.32.2.1
CAACAAGATCACCCAAAGGAACCGCAACCCGCTACTGGCGATGGATACCGGCGCCGACGGCCTGGCGATCGGCAGGACCGAGGCATCAGGCTTCGGCGTCGTCGGCTCGGTCAGCCACAGTGGCAGGCGGGTCATTGCGGCGATGAGCGGCCTGGCAAGCGACCGCGAGCGCGCCGAGGAAGCGCGAAAGCTGCTCGACTGGGGCCTTCGTTCCTTCCAGAAGACCGAGATTTTCGCCAAGGACGAGGTGGTCGGCGAGGCCCAGGTTTTCGGCGGTGCGAAATCCGGCGTGGCGCTGAAGGCAAAAGCGCCCGTGGTCATCTTCCTGCCCATCGCCAACCGCGACAAGCTGACCGCCAAGATCGTCTATGACGGGCCGGTTGCAGCCCCGGTGGAGGAGGGGCAACCAGTGGGTGCGCTGCGGGTCTGGATCGGTGATACGCTGAGCCAGGAGACGCCGCTTTTCGCGGCCGAATCGATCGGCGTCGGCTCGCTGCCGCAACGCGCGCTCGATGCCGCCAAGGAACTGGCCGTCGGCTGGCTGCGTTAATGCGTGTCGCCCAAAAGTGCTCAGCAGTTTGCGGCGACGACACGCATGAAAAGGGCATAATGCGCGTCGCATCTCTTCAGACGCGACGCGGTTTGGCACCGTGGCGTGGACCTTTTCTCAAGTCAGGACTATTACGGTCCCGCAGCATGGATATAGGCTTTGGTGCACGGATTTTTCATCACCTTCGAAGGCGGAGAAGGGGCAGGCAAGTCGACGCAAATCGAGCGGCTGGCCAGTAAGATGCGCGCCAAGAAATACGATGTCCTTGTCACGCGTGAACCGGGGGGCTCGCCAGGCGCAGAGGCGGTCCGGCATGTCCTGCTTTCCGGGGCTGCCGAGCCATTCGGCCCCAGGATGGAGGCGCTGCTTTTCGCCGCCGCGCGGTCCGACCATGTCGAGCAGGTCATCCGGCCGGCCGTCGAACGCGGCTCGATCGTGCTTTGTGATCGCTTCATGGACTCCTCGCGCGTCTACCAGGGCGTCACCGGCGGCCTCGATCCGGCGTTCATGGGCGCGCTGGAAAAGGTCGCCATCAATGGCATGGTGCCCGACATGACGCTGATCTTCGATATCGACCCGGCCGAAGGACTGCGGCGCGCCACGGCACGGCGGGGCACCGATGCCGGCGCCGACCGCTTCGAAAAGGAAACGCTTGATATCCACCAGCGCCGCCGCGAAGCCTTTCTGGCAATCGCCGCGGCAGAACCCGAGCGCTGCATCGTCGTCGACGCGTCCGCCGACCCCGACACGGTGGAGAACGTCGTCACCGCCGCCGTATTCGCGGCACTGGAGACGATGACGCCGGCGCACAGGAAGCAGGCGCCGGGATGATTTTCGAACGGATCGCACCAGAACAGCACGACACGCTGGACGGCGTACCGGAGCCATCCGAGACGCCGCGTCTGGTCGGGCATGGCCAGGCGGCGAACATGCTGGCGTCAGCCTATCGTTCCGGGAAGCTGCCGCATGCGCTGACATTTGTCGGACCGGTCGGCATCGGCAAGGCGACGCTCGCCTTTCACCTGGCGTATCATCTGTTGAAGCATCCCGCGTTCGAACAGGCGCCGGAAGTCCTTGCCGTTCCCGATCCGGCGTCATCGCTGTTTCGCCAGATCGCCACCGGCGCGCATCCTTCGGTGCTGCATCTGACCCGCCCGCCGAACGACAAGACGAAGAGCTTCAAGACGGTCGTCACCGTCGATGAGATCCGCAAAGTCAGCCGCTTCTTGTCGCTGACCTCGCATGACGGTAGCTACCGGGTGGTGATCGTCGATCCGGCCGACGACATGAATACCAATGCGGCCAACGCTTTGTTGAAGAATCTTGAAGAACCACCGGCACGCACACTGTTCATCCTCATCGTCCATGCGCCGGGCAGCCTGCTGCCGACGATCCGCTCGCGCTGTCAGATGGTGCGGCTGACGCCGCTCGACGCCGAGAGCCTGATGACGGTTCTGGAGAGCGTCGAACCACCGCCGCCGGACGATCCCGCGGCGCGCGCGGCACTGGCCAAGCGGGCAGGGGGCAGCGCGCGCACCGCTATCCTGTTGACGCAGTATGGCGGGCTGGAAATCGCCGAGACGCTCGACGCCCTGGCGACAGCAAGAAAGAGCGATGTTGCCGGTGCCTATCGCCTCGCGGAAGCGGTCGCCGGTCGCGACCAGGCGATTCAGTTCGATATCTTCAATCGCCGTGCGCTCGACCTGCTCTCGACCGGGGCAAGCCAGGCCGCGCTGGCGGGCGATCTGGCGCGGGCGAAAACGCTGTCGGATACTTGGCACGAGGCTTTGAACGCTATATCTGAAACCGACACGTACAATCTCGACAAAAAGCAGCACGCCTTGACCATGATCGACCGCTTGAATTCTGCAATGCGAATGTGACGGCCCATCGGGATGGCAATCGCCGTTTCGATGCGATATCTCACCGGCATCTTTCATTCAGACATTCATGACGGCTCATCCATGGCACGCGATAAATACTACCTCACGACGCCGATTTTTTATCCGAACGGCAAACCGCATATCGG
>NZ_RZSX01000873.1:0-2578 GCF_004023105.1 Mesorhizobium sp. M5C.F.Ca.IN.020.32.2.1
TTGCGTGGGCGGGTGGAGGTATGGTGATGGCAGAAGCGTTGGCGGCGCCGGACCCCATCGGAAGGACACTTTCGTCCGGTGAACTCGTAACCACGATGTCGCACTTTCATCGCGCCGAGATTCTGCGCATGACGGGGTGGCGCGACCGCCTGGACCGGACGAGCAATTGGGCGATAACGGTTGTCGCGGCGATGTTGTCCGTCTCGCTTTCGACGGCCACCGCGCATCACGGCGTGCTGCTTTTTGCCATGCTGCTTGTCTTGTTGCTGCTGTGGATAGAAGCGCGGCGGTATCGCTTCTTCGACGTTTACCGGGCCCGCGTGCGCCAGTTCGAACGGCACTATTTCGCGCAGATTTTCTCGCCGCAGCCGGACTTCGCGTCCGATTGGCTGTTGGTCGTCGGCGAAAGCCTGCGCGCTCCAAAATTCCTCATTTCGCAACGAGCGGCGTTGGCGCGCCGTCTGCGTCGAAACTACATCCACATGCTGCTGATCCTGCTGATGGCCTGGATCCTGAAACTGTCGACTCCCGGTCTTCTAACCGAAGGTGTCCGCATCGGCTTCGTCGGTTCGGTGCGCGAGGCCGTCACCAGCGCCGCCCTGGGGCCTATTCCTGGCGTGGTCATCGCCGTGCTGGTCGCCGCACTCTATGCCTGCCTGCTGGTCATCGCGTTCCTGGCTGCTCGCGACGATGGCGAACTCTCCTTTGGTGACGTGCACGTCTAGAGCAGCAACGCAAAGCCGGTAGATCTGCGAATTACATTTGTGCATCAGAAGAAATCGAACCGATCGGTTCGTTTCTGTTGACGCGTCGTGCAGGACGGTGTGAACGCCGGCTCAGCAAAAACCGTGCACCCGCGGCAGGACAATTCGCCTAACACGTTGAAAATCATGTCAAAGATTGTGGCGAAGGAAGCCTTTTGGCGGATTTCAAGCACCCGATTCACGGCATGGCCGGAACATCTTTGTGATTGGAAACCGCCCCAATGCGAGCCCACCTCGGGGTAGTCCGAGCGACGCGAAATCCTCCCAACGCACGCCACGAGACGGACACCAACACTGAAAAATCTGAAATACTGGAGTACCTGAAATGACCAAGATTGCTCTCACCGCTGCCGCCATCCTCATTGCCACAGGCAGCGCCTTTGCCGGCAGCGACCACTATGGTTCGGACGGCGTCAACCAGCCGGCAGCGCCCGCTGGCAATGCGCCTGTTGGAAATGTCGACGACACGTTCACGGGTTCGATCGGCAAGCTGCTCCCGACCGAGCACAACGCTGTCAACACCAATGCGACGCCCGAGTCCGGCACGGCCCAGTCCGTCGTGCCTCAATCAGGCCGGGGCAACTGGGGCCGCTAAGCCCTCAAGCTCCGGAACGCAAAGTGTGGCGGGCCCTGGCCCGCCGTTTTGCTTCTGCCTATCAAGAAGTCTCAGCCTGAGCACCCGCCCCGTTTTTGCACGCGCAATAGGAGGCTGCAGCACTTGATTTTGCGCATGATCCTTTCCGAACCGAAGGTCAGCGCAGCAAAAAATCAATTCCGATTTTCGGGCCCTTGCGCTAGCGCAGATCCTTCGGCCAAACGCAGTGCGTCAGCCGGGCATCGCCGAGGGCCAGCCGTGCCCAGTCACCGTCGAAAACGAAGCGGGCCATGGCTGCGGTCGGGAATTTTTCTTCAAGCTTTTTGAGTGCCGCGGCATCCGATCCGGCGCCGGCCAGCCGGCGTGCGAATTCCTCCAGGCCGGGATTATGACCGAGCACCAAGAGGCTGCTCGTTGCCGCATTTGCCTGCCGCACCTTGGCGAGAACGTCTGCCGCGCTGGCCTCGTAGAGCGCCTGAACAAATTTGGCCGGCGTTTTCGCCGGCAGTTCCGCCGAGACCAGCCGCCATGTGTCGCGGCTGCGCAGCGCCGGCGACACCAGCGCCAGGTCCGGCAGCCAGCCATGCCTGGCCAGTTCGCGCCCGGCCAGCGGGGCGGCCTTCACCCCGCGCCCGGAAAGCGGCCGGTCGAAGTCGATAAGGTCAGGATCGTCCCAGCTCGATTTGGCATGACGCAGAAGAAGGAGTTGCTTCGTTGTCGCCATGCCAGCCTTCTCCTGCTCAGGGCGTGATGCGCGCCAGATGCTCGAGGTCGGTCTCCTCGCGCAGCGGATCGGGCGCCATGACCACGGAGGAGCTGTTGTCGGCATCGTCGGCGAAGTGGGCAAGCACGGTACGGCCGCCCTCCATCCGCGCCTTGCCTTCGGCGACCAGCCCGAGCGCCAGCGGATAAAGCCGGTGCTCGGCCTTCAGCACGCGCGCGGCGAGCATGTCCTCATTGTCGCCGACCATCACCGGCACGGCGGCCTGGGCGATGATCGGGCCGTCATCCATGTCCAGGGTGACGAAATGCACCGTGCACCCATGGATGCGGATGCCCGCGCGGATGGCTCGCGCATGCGTATCCAGCCCCTTGAAGGCCGGCAACAGGGCAGGGTGGATGTTGATCATCCGTCCCAGCCACTTCTCGACGAAGCGCGCGCCGAGGATGCGCATGTAACCGGCCAGCGCCACGATCTCGGCGCCGAACGAGACAAGTG
>NZ_RZSX01000874.1:0-2563 GCF_004023105.1 Mesorhizobium sp. M5C.F.Ca.IN.020.32.2.1
GACCTTCTCCCCGTGAACAGGGAGAATGGGGCTAACGGCCGAAGGCCGAGCCCGCGACTGCGGGCCGTTGTCCGGCGCCCCCGCGGAGGGCCCGCCGCGGCAGCGGCGAAACGGCCCGTGAGCGATAACTATGCCGCCTTTTTCTTCGGCTGGATCAGCCCGCGCTCGATCAGCAGCTCCGCGATCTGCACCGCGTTGAGTGCCGCGCCCTTGCGCAGATTGTCGGAGACAATCCACATCGACAGGCCGTTGTCGACGGTCGAATCCTCGCGGATGCGCGAAATGAATGTGGCATCTTCGCCGGCCGAGTCCAGCGGCGTGATGTAGCCGCCGTCCTCACGCTTGTCGAGAACCTGGCAGCCCGGCGCTTCGCGCAGGATCTCGCGCGCCTCGTCGGCGGTGATCGGCTTTTCGAACTCGATGTTGACGGCTTCCGAATGGCCAATGAACACCGGCACGCGCACGCAGGTCGCCGTCAGCTTGATCTTGGGATCGAGCATCTTCTTGGTCTCGGCGACCATCTTCCACTCTTCCTTGGTGAAGCCGTCGTCGAGGAAGACGTCGATATGCGGGATGACGTTGAAGGCAATGCGCTTGGTGAATTTCTTGACGTCGACCTGGTCGGCGACGAACACGGCCCGCGTCTGCGTGAACAATTCGTCCATGCCTTCCTTGCCGGCGCCGGATACCGACTGGTAGGTGGCGACGACGACGCGTTTGATGGTGGCCAAGTCGTGCAGTGGCTTTAGCGCCACGACCAGTTGCGCCGTCGAGCAGTTCGGATTGGCGATGATGTTCTTGCGCGTGAACAGCGAAATCGCGTCCGGGTTCACCTCCGGCACGATCAGCGGCACGTCCTGATCGTAGCGGAAGGCCGACGAATTATCGATGACGACGCAGCCCTGCTTGCCGATCTTCGGCGACCATTCCTTCGAGACGTTGCCGCCGGCCGACATGATGCAGATGTCGGTGTCGGAAAAATCAAATTGGTCGAGCGCCCTGACCTTCAGTGTGCGGTCGCCGAACGACACTTCCGTGCCCTGGCTGCGCCGCGAGGCCAGCGCCACCACCTCGCTCACCGGAAAGCCGCGCTCTTCCAGTATGTTGAGCATTTCCCTGCCCACATTGCCCGTGGCGCCGACGATTGCAACCTTGAAACTCATCGAAATCTCCTGTCCTCTCCGCTCGGTTTTTGGAGAAAACCCGCCGACCGATGCGGGTTTCAACCCCCGGGCCGGACCCGGGAGAGGGGTGGTTAGGCCAAGGGAATCAGACCGTTTTAGTGGTCGTTTTAGCCGTAGTTTTGCTGGAACTAGGAGACGCGCCGACACGCCCGGCCCAATGGTTCGCATTGCGGCCGGGGAGGTCGAATGCAAGAAGCGCCATCAAAAGGCCGCGCATCGAAACTATCCCGTTCGGTGCCGGCTTTTACGCGGTTTGCGCAAAGAGTCAATCGCAACCCGGCGAGGCGGCTTGCCCTGTACAATGGCGGCGGCGCGAAGTACGAACGATTGGATCGTTTGGCTCGTGGCGCTTCTGGCCCTCGCCGACGGATGACCCATTGCGGGGCATAAAAGAATCCGAATTCCGAAAGAAGCATATGTCCAATTTCGAAGCTATTGACCCCGCGCTTGCAAAGGCGCTGGAAAAACGCGGCTATGTCGAGCTGACGCCGGTGCAGAAGGCGGTTCTCGAGCTCGGGCAGGCCGATGCGCTGGTTTCGGCGCAGACCGGCTCTGGCAAGACCGTTGCCTTCGGGCTGGCTCTGGCGCCGACTCTTCTCGACGGCGCGGAGCGCTTTTTCCATGCCGCAGCACCGCTGGCGCTGGCCATCGCGCCTACGCGGGAGCTCGCTTTGCAGGTGACGCGCGAGCTCGAATGGCTCTACGAACCGACCGGCGCAGCGATAGCGTCCTGCGTCGGTGGCATGGACATGCGCACCGAACGGCGCGTGCTGGAGCGCGGCGCCCATATCGTTGTTGGCACGCCCGGCCGGCTGCGCGACCACATCACCCGCAATTCGCTCAACATGTCTGAACTGAAGGCAGTGGTGCTCGACGAGGCCGACGAGATGCTCGATCTCGGCTTTCGTGAGGATCTCGAATTCATCCTCGACGCCGCCCCTGCCGAGCGCCGCACGCTGATGTTTTCGGCTACCGTGCCGCGCGCCATTGCCACGCTGGCCAAAGGCTACCAGCGCGATGCGGTGCGCATCTCGGCCTCCGGCGAGGAGAAGCAGCATCTCGACATCGAATACCGGGCGCTGAGCGTAGCTCAGCCCGATCGGGAAAACGCCATCATCAACGTGCTGCGCTATTACGAGGCGAAGAACGCACTGGTGTTCTGCAACACGCGCGCCGCCGTCAATCACCTGACCGCGCGCTTCAACAACCGCAACTTTTCCGTCGTGGCGCTTTCGGGCGAGTTGAGTCAGAACGAGCGCAGCCACGCGCTGCAGGCGATGCGCGACGGCCGCGCCAAGGTCTGCATCGCCACCGACGTGGCGGCACGCGGCATCGACCTGCCCAACCTTGAACTGGTGATCCATGCCGACCTGCCGACC
>NZ_RZSX01000875.1:0-2555 GCF_004023105.1 Mesorhizobium sp. M5C.F.Ca.IN.020.32.2.1
GTCTTTGACGGCAGCGCTGCCGGTCTTACTTTCTGTCTTGATCATGGCGGCGTTCCTTCCAGGGAATCGGTGACGTTGAACACCACCTTGTCATGACTGCCCACTCTCAGCGAATTTGCAGAACTCAGCACACCATTCCGTCTTAAGCGACTGACGCATGAGTGATGTGTGTCCAAAATCTGACAGCCGTCAGAAAACATGTCGGGTTCAAAACAGCGGAACGTCTTAGCCTGTCGGGCTTTTCGAAGCCTATCACGCAGTAACTGCGCGCCAGGCGCACTGGCACGGCCTTTGCTGGTTGAGCTGCGGCACTATTGCGGGCTGACCCGCATGAGAACACGGAACTCGCTCGATGAAAGGGATGATCGACCTCATCCAGAAAGCTTCTTTCCGGCGGGTTCGAGCGTGCTGTGCGCGCATCTCGGCGGCGGGCCAGCGATCAACGGTTGAGGCTACATCTCCGGAGCGAGTGATGCCTCGAAAGATGCAATGCTGTCTCTGGTCCGACGCGCTCGAAGTTTGTGAAGAGTCGGCCCGGCAAATCGGCGAACCGGGCGGCGTAGGCTGCCAAAAGGGTAGATGGCCGCGTTGCCTCAGTAGATCAGCAGGCGGTGCCAGAAAGCCAAAGGCACACCATCGTGGCGCTTCGACGTAAGTAGATGGGAGTCGTCACCAGTGATTTTGCCGGAACTTCGCTTAGCAAACACAGCCGGCAGGGTTTTGGAGATAACGACGACCACGGGATGCATCGTAGGATGTTCATATTGTCCCCAGGACAAGTTCGCGGTCCGGCAAAGAAAAGTGTCTCATGCGAGTCATCTGGGTCTTGAAGATTTCAAGCGGTGTGGCCCGCGTACCGACTTCCGTCGACATTGGTTTTGCGGGATACTCCGAACCTTGGCTCAAACCGGACTGCACCGAAATGGTGGAGCACGCCTTCGCCAAAGGCCATGGCATCAGGATTTTTACGACGCTGGTGGGAATGAACGGGCAGGACCTGCAACGATTGCAAGCCTTGCGCTTAGGCGTATTCGTGGTTCATGTTTTCGATGATGGCACCTACATGAACAGCCGCCTGGTCGGAGACAAGTATCGCGATCTGGTTCGTCAACTCGTCGACGCGGATATCCCCTTGATCCGGTTCGTGGCTTTGGGCGAGCCCCACCCAGATATAGCCGACATTATTCCAACCGAAGCACTGTTAAAAGCGCGGCCCATGAGCAGTAGGGGTGGAAGCGTCGACCCTAAGATCGTTGCACCACGCCAGTCAGTGGTCGGAGCCCTAACCTGCGTGGACGAACGACAGTATCGGAATGTTCTTCTTCCAAACGGCGACGTTACCCTGTGCTCCATGGATTTTGAGCGGCGTCACGTATTGGGCAACCTTCTATATGAGGGTTATTCCGCGCTGTTTGAAAAGCCAGTTTTTCGCGAAATCGTCGATCGGATGAATGGAGCGGATGGTTTTCTGCTTTGCAGGATGTGTGAATTCGCCGACCCTAACGACCGGACCTGAGTGGATGCCGGCCGAGAGGGCGTGCCTGGCAATGTGGATGGCCCCACGACAAATGCACCTGCCCGCGACGCCATCGTGTTTTCGCGTGACGCGCGCATGATCCCGTAGGCGCGGCAGTCGGCCTCGAGCATTTCGAAGACGAGCTCATCGAAAGTGGTTTTCGCCTTCCAACCGAGCTTGTCGGCCTGCCTGCCTTGAGGTAACCCCGCTCACTGGTCAACCTCGGGTCGGACGGACACAGCGTTCGTCGATCCCGATCAGCGCTGGATTGCCTACTCACGGCCACCTCGTCAACCAACGCCTTCACCCTCCCAGACGATCTCCTTTTCGACTCGCCTGAAGGCAGCAGCCCCAGCGGCGGCCGGGGATGGTTGCCGTCGCGGTAGTGGACGTTCTCGACACCGATGCGGCCCTTCGCCCGCGCCTCTCCCGGTTGCTTCCGCCTGGCCTACGAACGGGCTTTCCGTCAAGGGCGCCCACGGCCCCGCCCTCTTGATCCGGCGGCTCGGGCCAATCATCTCGCGCAAGAGATCGGAATCCGCAGTCTTCTCTAAGAGAGCGCGGCTTTCGCTGTGTCATCGGTCATCAAATGAATCAGGTTGGTGTCCGCAGCCCGAGGTTGAACGGCGAATATTGATGACCGCCGCAAAGCCGCTCGCTCGCTACGGCGCTATTGAGGAGCGCGCTCGCGAGCGGCTTCGCTGCCGCCGAGCTACACAACCTCTGGCGACGCGACCCTGCTAATCGTCCTTGGACTCATTCATTGTCCGGAGACGCTATGGGTAGGCGATGGCATACGTCAACTACCCGATATCGTAGTATCGGTGCTTTCGCGGAAGCTATAGAAGCCATCTTGTTGGAGCAAATTCTCCGAAGGCACCCGAATGGAGGGCAACGCAACCAACGATGATGATCGCGGCATCACCAGACCAACCAAAGCTTCCTCTGGTATTCTGCTGCAATGTTAAACGACGAACATCGGCCGCAAACCACTAGCCATTAAACAGCTCTCTTCTTTGAACGACTATGTGCAGAGGAA
>NZ_RZSX01000876.1:0-2553 GCF_004023105.1 Mesorhizobium sp. M5C.F.Ca.IN.020.32.2.1
GCGCGTAAGGCGCGCTCCGCTGGTATGCAATGCCATTTTCGGAGACTGTTTCTGTATGCATCACCACGCGTCTAAGACGCTGGATCGCCGCTCTTGATCGCGCGCGCCATCCCGCGTGTTTTTCTTTGATTGAGTTTCCAATTGGATTAGCTGCACAAGAGATGCAGGAGGGAGAGTTGCATGCCGATTCATCAAAAAGCTAAAGAAGCCGGCGTCTTCAGTTCGTCCGAAGTGGCCTTGCTCGGCCGCGTCTTCGAGAGGTTGACGATCGAGGGTCAATCCCCGCAGCGACGTGAAGCGATCGCGTCCCGCATCATCGCAAACTACCAAGCCGGAATCACGGACGAGGAAGAACTGTTTTCGGCGTCGAAACTCCCTTTAGGACGCTAAACTGGTATAAGGCTTCCGCCGCGACGCCACTCAAATCTCGCCCAGCCAGTGGTATTTAAAGCAAGGAAATCATACGCGGCCGGGCATCTCGTCGTCGCGTCCTCTATTAGTCCCTCCGAGATCGCTGGCCTGCGATGTTCCATCGGCACAGATCATGACGGCATCGGCAAGGTCGTAGCGATCGTCGATGTCAGGCTTTGGCCACTCGGACAGCCCAGTCCATTCAGGTACTTTTTATCTTGCCGTTCATTCCATTGGGGTAAAAGCCACCCTTGCTCGCACCTTCCTGATCGGTGAGATACACGATGCGCAACACCTCTTGCGGTGTTCGGGTGAAGGCTATCGCATCCGGTGTCGAAGGAACGATGTTTGCCTTGCCGTCTATCTGGATGCCTTGGTCCTTGTCGTCCGATCCGTCGATCTTGTCACGCGCGTCGGAGACCGCGTTGGCGGCTTTCCAGGCCTGTTCGCCCTTTCGGTAGAGCGTCGATCGCGCCATTCCCATGTGGTAAGCCTCAACGGCCAGTATTCCAGCGGCGGCGGCGAGGAAATCCTTGTTCTTCAACACTGTCGCCGCGCCGGCATAGGCGGTAACACCAACATCCTCGAAGAGCATTCCGCCAAGGACGAAGTTCGTCTCATTACCGAAGGGATCGAAGTCCTCCCCTAGCGCTGCAGCCTTTGCGACGGCTGCGAAGCCAGCTTCGAAATCGATGGTCGGCCTAGGCACAGCCTGGTCTCCGAGGGTCTTGCGATAGAACCTCACGTGAGCCAGTTCGTTTTCTGCCACCTCGGCCATGAACTCGCCGATGGCAGGCGTTTCGAAGGAAACCTGCTTGCCGCCGGTCACCTGGCCCGCATCCGCACCTGCATCGGAATCATCGATTCCTTTCCCGGTCGTGCCGCGCAGGTAATACTCAGCCTCCATGTACTCCAGATTGAGTGCGAACTGGAAGATATCCTCATCCTGTACCTCACTGGCCTCGTCGGCGAGCGATACTGAAGCGCGGCCTACAGTCGAGGCAAGCGTCGCGCCCAAGCCAAACTGCAAAAGGCGGCGGCGGGGAAGAATAAGTGAAGGGATCGCACGGAACATGACTTCCTCCTAATGCCCGCCCGGCGTCAGTCTTGGCTCCTCAAGCGCGGGCCAGTTAACCAAACATCGCCGCAGTCCAAAGGTTCCAGGATCTGGTTGTGGCGGCGGGTCGGAAGTTCAGGCGATGGTCGGAACCAACGCACGACATTAGGCATCCACCCCTTACGCCGCCACCCCGGTGCGGAAAAGGCAAGCCAGCCAAACAGCCCAACGACACCGACCATTGCGATCCAGCCGACGATCAGCCGCGTCCGGGTCTGCGCCGTCGGCATGCGCAACTCATCGACCTTGGGCCACATAACATGGAGGTAGCCGTCCGGCTCGGCCGCGAGCGCTTTGTCCTCAGTGTCGACCTCGAGTATCACTCCAGGCATTGGTCGCTTGCCGCTGCTCACCATGATGTGCACAGGCGCCATCGCGGCAATAACTTGCCCATCGCGCTTGTATCCGACAGCGACACCGGCAGGTTTCTTGTTTGGGATCGCCTTGAGATCTACCTCGATGAGGTCGGCTCGTTCCCCAATGCACAATTCGACGATCAGGTCGACGCCTTCGCCGATGCTCTGAATGAGTTGGCGTTGGGGTCGACCTTCACGCTCGATAAGGTTTAGGTGTCGATATACTCCGGCATGTCCGTGAGCTGGTCCTCCGTCCATGTGGTGACGGCGTGAACATCGCCGTCTTCGTCCCGCATAAACTCTAATTGGCTGGCAGGAACCGCTACTGACTTCGCACCAATACCGAGGAAGCCGCCGACGTCGATAATGACTGTGGCGGTACTCCCGGTGCCGTCGACACGTGAGACCGATCCGATGTTCTCATCATCGGGGCCGTAGATCGTGGCATCCTCGAGGATATCGGGTGTGAGTTCCGCCTCAGTTAGGCGGACATGATTGGTGTGGTCCATTGCTTTGGGTCCTTTTGGGTTCGAATGGCCTTAATCCCCGACAAGGCCATCTGTTCCGAAGGAAGCCAGGTAGATGGCAAATGTGATCCCGCCGTTTCGCGACAGCCTGACCAATCCCCGCTGGACAGAGCGCAGATTTTTGGAGCTGCCGCCCACCAAC
>NZ_RZSX01000877.1:0-2552 GCF_004023105.1 Mesorhizobium sp. M5C.F.Ca.IN.020.32.2.1
GCCGCCGTCCTGGTCGAGGGCGCCTTCGGCCGCGGGCAAGGCATCGCGTTTACGCTTTTCTACGCCACCACCTTCATCTTCAGCGGGCTGTCGGTGGCGGTTGCGGCGCATTGCGGCCTGTTCAACATCGGTGGCGAGGGCCAGGGTTATATCGCCGGTCTCGGCATCGGCATCGTCTGCTTGGCCTTCGACAGCGTGCTGCCCTGGTGGCTCACCTTCCCGCTGGCGATCATCGCCGCCGCGGCGATGGGGGCGCTGTGGGCGCTGATCCCGGCCTATCTGCAGGCCAAGCGCGGTTCGCACATCGTCATCACCACCATCATGTTCAATTTCATCGCTGCCAGCGTCATGGTCTACGCACTGGTCGGATTCTTGAAGCCGGCCAATTCGATGGCGCCGCAGACGCGTACCTTCCTAGAAGGCGCGCAACTGCCGAAGCTCAACTGGGTCATCGAATTGTTCGGCGCCAAGATCCGTTCGGCGCCGTTCAACATCAGCTTCCTGCTGGCGCTGGCCATGGCCTTTCTGGTCTGGGTGCTGATCTGGCGCACCAGACTCGGCTACGAGATGCGCACCTACGGCCACAGCTCGAAAGCGGCGCGCTATGCCGGCATTTCGGAGACCCGCATCATCATGGTCGCTATGATGATCTCGGGCGCGCTCGCCGGCATGATGGCGCTCAATCCGACGATGGGCGACCAGCACAATGTCGCGCTCGAATTCGTTTCCGGCGCCGGTTTCGTCGGCATCGCCGTGGCGCTGATGGGGCGCCTGCACCCGGTCGGCATCGTGCTGGCGGCAATCCTGTTTGGCATGCTCTACCAGGGTGGCGCCGAGCTCGCCTTCGAGATGCCGGCGATCAGCCGCGACATGATCGTCATCATTCAGGGCCTGGTCATCCTGTTCGCCGGCGCGCTCGAGCACATGTTCCGGCCCTATGTCCAGGCGCTGTTCGCCTCACTCAGCCCGAGATCTGTCGGCATGGAAGCGATCAAGGGGAAGGGTGCCTGAGATGGACATGTTCAACGCCATCATCCAGGTTCTGGACTCGACGATCCGCCTGTCGGTGCCCTTGCTGCTCGCATGCCTCGCCGGCCTCTATTCGGAGCGGGCCGGCATCTTCGACATCGGGCTCGAGGGCAAGATGCTGGTCGGCGCCTTCGCCGGTGCCGCCGCAGCCTCCGTCTTCCATTCCGCCTATATCGGCCTCGGCATGGCCATCCTCATCTCGGTCGCTTTCGCGCTGGTCCACGGGTTTGCCTCAATCACCCATCGCGGCAACCAGATCGTCTCCGGCGTGGCGATCAATTTTATCGCCGCCGGATCAACGATCATGCTCGGCCAGGCCTGGTTCCAGCAAGGAGGACGTACGCCGGCGCTTGCGCCCGGCGAGCGGTTCGGGGCGATCATCTGGCCCGGCGCGGACACGCTTAGGGGGGTGCCGATCCTCGGCCCGATATATTCGGAACTCATCTCCGGCCATTCCGTCCTGGTCTATGTCGCGTTCCTCGCCGTGCCGTTCACCTGGTGGGTGCTGTTCCGTACGCGCTTTGGCTTGCGCATGCGCGCGGTCGGTGAGAACCCGGCCGCGGTCGACACCGCTGGCATCTCGGTCGCCTGGCTGCGCTACCGGGCGCTGATCTGCACCGGCGTGCTCACCGGCATTGCCGGCGCGTACCTGTCGATGGTGCAGAATGGCGGCTTCGTGAAGGATATGACCGCCGGCAAGGGTTACATCGCGCTTGCCGCGCTGATCTTCGCCAAATGGAAGCCGGTCAATGCCATGTTCGCCTGCCTGTTGTTCGGCTTCCTCGACGCGCTGTCGATCCGGCTGCAGGGCACGCCGCTGCCGCTGATCGGCAAAGTGCCGGTGCAACTCATGCAGGCGCTGCCCTATATCCTCACCGTCATCCTGCTCGCCGGCTTCATCGGCAAGGCGATCCCGCCGCGGGCCGGCGGCGTGCCCTATGTCAAAGAACGCTGAGCATGGCCGCGAAAAGTGGAAGCCGGTTTTCGGATCGGGCCATGCGAAAAAGGAAAATATAAGCATGACTTCGAAAAGTGGAAACCCGTTTTTCGGACAAGATCATGCGAGGGAAAAACTAAATGTCGCATGATCTGTTCGAAGCGGCCAAGGCGGCCATGGCCAAGGCCTATGCGCCGTATTCGAAGTTTCCGGTCGGGGCGGCACTGCGCACCGAGGACGGCCGCGTCTTTACCGGCGCCAACATCGAGGTCGCGTCCTATCCGGAAGGCTGGTGCGCCGAAACCACCGCGCTCGGCCACTACATCATGGCCGGCGGCGGCAGGATAACGGAGATCGCGGTGATCGCCGAGCGCACGGCAAAATGCTCACCCTGCGGCGGCTGCCGGCAGCGGCTGGCCGAATTTTGCCGGCCGGAAACCAAACTCTAGCTCTGCGACAGTGGCGGCGTGGTCGAGACCGTGACCATGGGCGACATGCTGCCCTACGGCTTCCAAGGCGACATGTTGAAATGAAGAGCTGGTTGAAATGAAGAGCTGGTTGAAATGAAGGAGGCGCTTGATCGTCT
>NZ_RZSX01000878.1:0-2551 GCF_004023105.1 Mesorhizobium sp. M5C.F.Ca.IN.020.32.2.1
TATTCGGAATGGCCCGGCGCGCCGATCTTGCGTACAAGCAGCACGTCGAGCCGGGCACGGAGTGCCTTCGCCACTTCGAAGCCAACCGGCACTCCGCCGCGTGGCAGCGCCAGTACCAGTGGATCGGTTGCCGCGAACCCGGTCAAAGCGGCGGCAAGCTGGCGCCCCGCCTCCGTTCGATCCCTGAATTTCGGCGCGTCAAAAATCATTGGCTTCACCTTTGCAAGGGCGAGACCTGGCATCGCTGGGTCGCTACTCGTGCCAAGATGTTCGCGGTCTGCAGCGTCTTGCCGAAAACCTCCGGACCGGTTGCACGCATCGTCGCTTCCTCGCCCAAATTCACCTTGCTGGCGAAACGGCGATCGGAGGCAATTGTTTCGTTTCACCTTGATAAAAATTGCCGCGGTCGTCGCGAGGCCGCATCTATCAGGCCCCCTTGCGTTCGCGGGATTTCCGCAACCTGTCGGAATCGGCCATTTTCCACGACATTGAGCGCCGTGACGACGGCCAGGTTGTCGCCTTTTTCGTCCCACTGCACGGGATCGCTATAAGCAATGCCTTTGAAGCGGAGCTTCCGCATCGCAGTCAGAACGTCGCGCCGGCTCGGATTTCCCTTGGTTTCAGTGATCGCGTCCCTGATTGCGGCGATCAGCACGCGGACTGAATCGTAGGAATTCACCGCATAGTTGCCGACTGGTCCGAACAGCGTCGCATAGCGTGCAGCGAAATCGCTTGAACCAGCGACTCTACCCACTTCGGGCGTGGCGGACAGCACGAGAACGCCTTCGCCCAATGTTGCGGTTTCTCCCGCAGGCTCAAGGAAATTCACCGCGTCCCAACAGCCGTCACCGCTGGCAAAGAGCTGGTGGAGACCTGCACGGCGCATCGCCCGCAGGATGAAAGCACCCTCGAAACTGCCGCCGTAGAACAGCAGATCGAAATCGGCCCGCAGAGATGCGACCAGCGGGTCAAAATCGCGGCTCCCTTCGCGAACCGTTCGCCGCTCCGCGATGCGTCCTCCGAGCGACAGAAAGGCCCGCGAGAACGCGATGCCTATGCTGTGGCCGTACATCGTTTCGGTTTCGACGAGGACGGCGCGGCGCTTGCCCATGGTGTCGTAGAGATGACGGGAAATGGCTGCTCCGGTCTGATCATCCCGGTTGGTGAAGCGAAAGACATTCGGCAGAGAGCGCTCGGTGAGCGCTGTGTCGGAAGCGATCGGCGTGATCATCGGGAGGTCGTGGGCGGCATAGATTTCCGCCGCAGCGATGGTGACATTGCTGTTGTAGTGGCCAACGACGCCAAGCAGATCCGGCCGGTTGCAAAAGTCGTCCGCGACTTGCCGTCCGGTCTCGACCTTTCCCTGATCGTCCGCACCCTCAACCATGATGGGAAAGCCCGCAATGCCACCGTCCGCGTTCTGCTCCTCGACCGCGAGTTCGATCGCTTGCTTCATCTCGGCGCCAAGCGCCGCCGCATTTCCCGACAATGGAGCGCCGATTGCGATCCGGATCGCTTCCGACATTGAAATGGTCCTTGCTGCCGAGCCGTTTGTCTGCCCCGAACTGCGCTTGCGCGCATCGGTTCCTTCTCGAACCGGAAAAATGATGGATTCTTGCTGGCGAGCCTTGGAGCGCGACGAAACGATGCTGGAACAATCGATCACCTTGATGCGTTCGACTGTTTTACACCTGCCGAGGATCCTCGATGGCGCCGCGTCCTTTCTGGAAAGGCTATCTGAAGCTTTCGCTCGTGACCTGTCCGGTCGCGATGACGCCCGCTACCACCGAGAGCGAAAAGGTCCGGTTCCATACGCTCAATCGCAAGAGCGGGCATCGCGTCGTCAGCCAATATGTCGACGCCGTCAACGGCAAACCAGTTGCTGAAGACGACGAGGTCAAGGGCTATCAGCGCGGCGAGGACGAATACGTCCTGCTCGAGGACGATGAGATCGACGCAGTCGCGCTGGAGAGCACGCGCACCATCGACATCGACATGTTTGTCGATGCCGACAGCATCGGCTGGATCTGGTACGACAAGCCCCACTATCTCACCCCTGACGATCCGGTCGGGGAGGAAGCATTCTCGGTCATTCGCGACGCGATGCAGTCGACAGGGAAAGTCGGAATATCGCGACTGGTCATGTACCGCCGCGAGCGCGCCGTCATGCTTGAACCACGAGGCAAGGGTATCGTGCTGTGGACACTGCGCTATGGCGACGAGGTTCGCGATCCCGAGGACTATTTCGGCAAGATCGAAAATGCCAAACCCGACCCGAAACTGATGGATATGGTCTCGACCTTGATCGATGAGCGAACCAGGCAGTGGGATCCCGCCATGACCGGAGATCCCGTCCAGGCGCGGCTGCTGGAGATCATTGCCTCGAAGAAGAAGGGCAAGAAGCGTCCAGCCAAGGCGAAGGACAAGGCCGAGCAACCGCCCAGCAACGTGATCAACATCATGGATGCGCTGCGCAAAAGCATCGGCTCGGAGACCGGAAAGCGAAAATAGGCGCACGGAGTTGCTCGGGAGAAAAAAGGCAGCACAATGA
>NZ_RZSX01000879.1:0-2545 GCF_004023105.1 Mesorhizobium sp. M5C.F.Ca.IN.020.32.2.1
GCCGCAAGCATCATGGGGCCCTTTTCCACGCTTCCGCGGTGTTCCCCCAGGATGTGGTGACGGTCGAAGGCGAGACGCGCGACTACGCCGGGCGGTTTTTCTGTCCCCGCTGCGGCTCTACAATTTTCGGTCGCACCGCAGACGAAATCGAAGTGAACCTGGGATCCCTGGATGCCCCTGACCAACTGATGCCGACCTACGAAAGCTGGATCATCCGTCGCGAGTCCTGGTTGCCGCCGTTTCCGCTCACGAGACGATACGAGCGCGATCGTGACGCCACGAGTCGCTTTGAGGAATAGGTCGCACGAACGGTGCGAAAGCGTTTAGGAGGTCACGCCGGCGCGTCACTCCGGAAGACCGGCCTTGCGGAAGCCATCAACGAAATGCTCGAGCGTCGCGGCATCGCGGAATGGCTCCGTCGTGGCCCAGTGGCGGGTGGTGAAATGCGGGTTGCCGACGAGGAACAGTTCGACCTCTGCGCGCGCCTCGTCGAGCCGGCCCAATTGGGCAAGGCTTGCCGCCAGGAAACGGCGCGAGCTCGTACGATAAGTCTCGTCCCTGCGCAGTGTCTCGACAGCGGCTTCGTATGCGCCGGCCGCATATTGCGCCTGGCCGAGCGCCAGGTAGTACCAACTTGCCGGAAACGGGTTCAGCCGGAATGCCTTGCGAATGTGCTCAAGGCCCTCCTCGACCCGTCCGGCCAGGACCGCGATGTCGGATAATGCCGCCCAGGCATCGGCCTCGTTCGGGTCCAGCTCGATCGCCTTGGCGAATTCCGCATCCGCCTCGGCGAAGCTGCGCTCATAGGCAAGCAGGTAAGCCAAAACCCAGCGGCAGCCGGCATCGTTGGGGTCGATCGCCACGGCTTTGCGCGCCAGTTCCAAAGCAACGCTACGGGATGTTTCGGTTGGTCCGCCGGAATGCACCCATCCCATCCAGTGGTTCATGGCAAGCCAGCGATAGGCCTCGGCATATTCCGGATCGAGCGAAACCGCGCGGGTGAGCATCAGATGCGCTTCGCGCGCCGTCTGCGGCGAATCATCCATCAGCTTGCGCGCCCGCACGCAGAGATCGTAAGCCTCGAGATTTTTGGGCCGGTTGCGCGGCGGCGGTGCGCGCAGCCTGCCGAGCAACGCCTCCACGATCTTGCCGGTGACCTCGTCCTGAACGGCAAAGATATCTTCCAGGCTGCGATCGAAGCGTTCCGCCCATAGATGGTCGCCACTCACCGCGTCGACCAGCTGTGCGTTGATGCGCACGCGCCCCGCGGCGCGTCTTGCGCTCCCCTCCAGCAGATAGCGCACGCCAAGGTCCTCAGCGATCTCGCGCACGGCCATCGCCTTTCCTTTGTAGGCAAAGGCCGAGTTGCGTGCGATGACGAACAGGCCGGAGATCCTGGACAGGTCGGTGATCAGATCTTCGGTCAACCCATCCGCGAAGGATTCCTGCTCGGGATCGTTGCTGAGATTGACGAAGGGCAGCACGGCTATCGATGGTTTATCGGGCAGTGGCAAAGGCTTTCGCTTCGCGCCACCGAGCTGTTCGACGGCCCCAGTGAAGCGGTAGCCGACGCGCGGAACCGTGGCGATCCATTCGCCGCCGTCCGCGGCCGGACCAAGCAGCTTGCGCAGCTGCGCGATCTGGACGGTGAGATTGCCTTCCTCGACGGCGGTGCCCGGCCACGCCGCGTCCATCAACTCGGCCTTCTCAAGGATTTCGCCGGGCCGTCCAACGAGCGCCGCAAGTAGCTTTAGCCCGCGGTAGCCAACGGCAACGGGAACATCGTTGCGAAGCAGCGTTCCCGCACCGGAATCAAGCACGAACGGACCAAAGGCAAAGCGCGATCCCTGCATGCGGCGCATTTATAGCCCGTTTGGAAGTTTTGAGAACTATTTGGGAGAGCTTAATTACGACGCTGTTCGTATCCTGCAGAATTCAGCCTCTTTCAGGTCGAGGGTCCCCGGACCTTCAAACCATATGGAGGTTGCTATGAACGATACTCTTGCATCGGTCCGGCATCAGGCGGCGCGGCCGGGAACGCCCGTGGAGCCAGCGGAAATGTCGCGTCGGCACTACAGCCTGGCGACCCTGCGAAGCATTGTCGCGGCCTGGGACGAGCGGAAGCGCTTTCGCTGGGAACTTGAGTAAATGTCGAAGGACAATCCTCATTTGATCGACGATATCGGTCTGACGAGACGGCAGGTCGAGGCAGAGATCGCCAAGCCCTTCTGGCGGCGATAATCCTCGTCGCCGCAAGGTCGCGATACCGTCATCCTCGTCCTTGGTGCGCCAAAAGCATCTCAGAACAGTACTCGCCCAGGCCGGTCGCCGCGCGGACGGCCCGAGCATGAGAAGACCGGCCGACGCTCTTCGGCAACGTCGGGAACTCGCGCCGCTCGTCTGAGTTGAACTCCGGTTCTAGACAGCAAAACGGAATCTCGACATGAGCCCGCCCGCCCAACGACGAATGCGTCTCTCCGGTGGAACTGAGCTTGCCTACGTCACTGCGGGCGATCCATCCAACCCCGCTTTGCTCCTCCTGCAC
>NZ_RZSX01000087.1:0-11565 GCF_004023105.1 Mesorhizobium sp. M5C.F.Ca.IN.020.32.2.1
ACCCATATGGACTGCGTGGATAACGGTCGAGAGATCGCAATTATGCGTCATGTAGCCAACGCCATCGACACGATTACCGTCGTTGGCTACATGACGCATAATTGCGATCTCTCGACCGTTATCCACGCAGTCCATATGGGTTTTGCGGTGGAGTTCCTGTCCGACGCCACCGGCTCCGTGCCCTATGCCAACAGCGCCGGCTATGCTTCGGCCGAGGACATCCACCGCGTGCTGACTATCATACTGCAGTCGCGCTTCGCTGCCGTTCTCAAGACCGCCGAATGGATCGACTGTCTGAAGACCGGCACGCTGCCCGAGCGCGACACGATCCACGCTTCCAACCAGCGCGCGCTGGCACGGAACGCCGCTTAGAAGTCTGTCGTAGATAAGCAAAAGGCGCCGCAGCGATGCGGCGCCTTTATCATTCCGGCCTTCAAAATCTCAGAACAGACCTTCGATCTGGCCCATTTCGTTCAGCAAGATCTTCTCCGAGGACGGCGCCTTGGGCAAGCCGGGCATGGTCATAACCTCGCCGCAGATGACAACGATGAAGCCGGCGCCGGCAGACAGCCTGACCTCGCGCACCGGCACGGTGTGGCCGGTCGGCGCGCCGCGCAGGTTCGGGTCGGTCGAGAACGAGTACTGCGTCTTGGCCATGCAGACCGGCAGGTGTCCGTAGCCGGCGTGCTCCCAGGCGTGGAGCTGGTCGCGCACCGACTTGTCGGCGATCGCTTCGGAACCGCGATAGATGCGCTGGACGATGGTGTTGATCTTCTCGAACAGCGGCATCGCGTCGGGATAGAGCGGCGCAAACTGCGAGGAGCCGGATTCGGCCAGCGCCACCACCTTGTTGGCGAGTTCCTCGATGCCGGCCGAGCCGTGGGCCCAGTGCTTGCACAGGATCGCCTCTTCGCCCATCGAGGCGACGTAGTCCTTCATCGCCCTGATTTCAGCGTCGGTGTCGGAATAGAAATGGTTGATGGCGACCACGGCCGGCACGCCGAACTGCCTGATATTCTCGATGTGACGGCCGAGATTGGCGCAGCCCTTCTTGACCGCCTCGACGTTTTCCTTGCCGAGGTCTTCCTTTTTGACCCCGCCGTTCATCTTCATGGCGCGCACGGTGGCGACGATAACCGTGGCCGCCGGCTTCAGGCCGGCCTTGCGGCACTTGATGTCGAAGAACTTTTCCGCACCGAGATCGGCGCCAAAACCGGCTTCGGTGACGACATAATCGGCGAGCTTCAGCGCCGTCGTGGTGGCGACGACCGAGTTGCAGCCATGCGCGATGTTGGCGAAGGGGCCGCCATGGACGAAGGCCGGGTTGTTCTCCAGCGTCTGCACGAGGTTGGGCTGCATGGCGTCCTTGAGCAACACGGCCATGGCGCCGTCGGCCTTGAGGTCGCGGGCGTAGACGGCCGACTTGTCTCGGCGATAGGCGACGATGATGTCGCCGAGGCGCTTTTCCAGGTCCTTCAGGTCGGTGGCAAGGCACAGGATCGCCATGACTTCCGAGGCGACGGTGATGTCGAAGCCCCCCTCGCGCGGAAAGCCGTTGGCGACGCCGCCGAGCGAGCAGATGATCTCGCGAAGTGCGCGGTCGTTCATGTCCATGACGCGGCGCCAGACGACGCGGCGGATGTCGATGCCGAGCTCGTTGCCCCAGTAGATATGGTTGTCGATCAGCGCCGAAAGCAGATTATGCGCCGTGGTGATGGCATGGAAATCCCCGGTGAAGTGGAGGTTCATATCCTCCATCGGCACGACCTGCGCATAGCCGCCGCCGGCAGCACCGCCTTTGACGCCGAAATTCGGCCCGAGCGAGGCCTCTCGGATGCAGACGATGGCCTTCTTGCCAATGCGGTTGAGACCGTCACCGAGGCCCACCGTCGTCGTCGTCTTGCCTTCGCCGGCCGGCGTTGGGTTGATGGCGGTAACGAGGATCAGCCTGCCGTCCTTGTTTGTCTTCACCGACTTGATGAACTCGGCCGAGATCTTCGCCTTGTCGTGGCCGTAAGGCAAAAGGTGCTCGCTTGGAATGCCGATCTTCTGGCCGATAGTCTGGATCTGCTTCTTGTCGGCGGCGCGCGCGATCTCGATGTCGGACTTCACTTCGGCCATGGCGGCTTTCCTCTGGATTGGACGGTGGAGGGGACGGGTTTGATCAGTGTGGTCGGTCGCAAGCCTGTTCGAAACAGCCTGGCACTTCAGGCGAGGGCACGTTCTAACCCTGTCGCTGCCGTGGCGTCAACTTGCATGCAACTATGTTTCCCATGAAGAAAGGCAGCTCTCTGTTTCCCGGTCGACCTTCCCGGATCTTCGCGCCCGGTTGTCGCGCCGTATAAAAGCCAGAGCACGCGCCGTCCTGCCGTCTCAAAACAGCCGCGGAATGCACGGAATGCGACAGGGTTCGAGCCCCGGTCGGCGCTTCGAACGGCCGCGTTAGAATGCGCCGATCTGGTGCATCAGCCCCAAGCCGTCAAGCTGGCCGAAATGTTCGACTACGATGCCGTTCTCAACACGATCGATGTGAATCACACCAACCGATACGCATTTTCCGCTCGGTTCGACACCATGGAAGACGCCGGTGTGCGTGCCCTGAAAGCGGCCGCGCGTGACCACCTTGTCGGCGTCGCTGACACAGTCGTCGACGACGTGATGCCCGTCCGGAAATCCAACAAAGAACTCGGTCAGCGATTTGCGCCAGTCATCGAAGTCGATCGGGTTGGCACTGCCGAGATGAACGGCGAGATCTGGAGAGACCAGACTGGCCAGCTTGTCCCAGTCTTGCGTGTCGACCGTGGCGTAGAAATTTCGAGCAACTTCCCGGATATCCATCTCGTGTCCTCACTGGCCGCCGCCCAGCGGTTGAACGACGACGAGGCAGTCAGGTTCCGCTCTCCGCGATATGCGGCCGAGCTATTGCCTTGACAAGTTGCCGATTTCGACCAGGGACAGCGGTGATTTCAAGCCAGGACGTCTTTCACTATTGGCCCTTCACCGATCCAGAACGGACCTGACCTCGACGAGGTTCGATCGCACCCTAAGCACATAGAAACCCATCGTGGTGAGGTGGGTGGGCATGATCCAGCCATCCTCGCGGCCGTTCGAGATTATCAAAGGCTGGATGGCGAGCGCCGCCTTGAGCTGGCCTTCCACGCTGTTCCAAAGTGGTGTGAGGCCGCGATTGTCGAGGATCTGCTGGAAGTCGTGATGCGCCGCCGTCAGGATGCCGTAATAGCCGTAGAGCTGGCCGTAGGCGAACCAGAAGCGGTCGTCAGCCCGCGTGTCGAACCAGCCGCTGTTGAAATTCTGCGAACGGTCGCGGATCAGGTCCGACGTCGAGCCTATGTCACTCGCGATCCGGTCGACGAACTGCAACAGATTGTCGGCGCGCGCGTTGAAGACAACCTCGCATTTCATGAGCCGGTCGTTGAAGGCGCGAAGGCTGCTCGCCGCCGTGCGATAGAAACTCGGCGTCGGCGTTTTCGGACCAAAGGGCCTGAGGCCGAAATACCAGGTTTCCTCGTCGAAGGTGATCGCGCCGCGCGCATCCTGCAGGTTCTGATCTATCTGGCTGGTGCCGCGGACGCGGCCCAGCGTGTCGACAAGCTCGACAGCGGTGCGCCGGATGGCCTGATTGACCCCGCGCTGGAAGGAGGCCTTGTTGTCGAGAAACGGCGTGCGGTCCCAGTCCATGCCGAAGAACCCGAGCTTGTAGAGTATCATCGACGAGATCCAGGCGTTCTCGTTGACGTTGAAATCGATGAGATCGGCCGCGACCTGGACAATGGCCGAGTTGGTGCAGGTCTTGACCTCTCCCTCGACACCGGCGGTTTCCCCGGTGGCGGAAGGAGCGGGCTGCGCCGGGGCGGTTCCGGCCGGCTGCGTGAAATTATATGCCTCCGCATACGCGGGATTGAAATTGCTCCAGACCTGCGTGTTCCAGATGAAGTAGCCGTAGAGGCCGATCAGCATGAGCAGAGCGAGGCCGAGCACCGCCTTCAGGATCCAGCCGCGCTGCGTATACCAGTGCCCGGCCCTCATGAACGGCCACAGGATCACGCCGACGGCGAAGCCGATGCCGCGGCCGATCCACTGGAAAATCCGTGTGAAGAAATTCACGATCGGATCAAGCATGGCGATGTCACCCCTCGTCAGTCAGCCGGTCATTCAATCGGTAAGGCCGTAGAGGCGTGTGCGAAACGCCACCTTTTCTTTCAGATATGTAGTTTTCAGAACGTCCACAACATGTGATCTCCCGGCGTCGCTGAAGCCGTCATAGTCCCTGTAGAATCCCGGTTTGTTGAAGACGTAGCGAGAGACGAAGTCCTGCGGCACGAAATCCGAGATCAGCTGGTTGGTCAGCCAGGCGTCGGGATGGCCGGGCTTGGCCCGGATCACCAGGAAGCGCTGGTGCGGGAACACGTCTTCGATTTTTAGATAGCCAAGGTGAGCGATCTCGCGCTTGGCGGCGTTGAGGAAGGGAAAATTGCCGTCCCTGGTGATCAGGTCGGCATGGCCGTGGATCCAGGTCTGCAGCCAGACCTTGTCGACATCGGTCAGATTACGGTCGGGCTCGGCGTCGCGGATCAGCGCGCGCACCACCATTTCGGCGCGATGTTCGAGATAGCCTGATGTTTCGATCCATGAGGCACGCGGCAGTTCGATGCGGCCGGTCGCGGCGAGGAACTTGAACACCCGGTCGGCATCATTGATCGAGAGGTAGCTCACTTGCCACGGTCGCGAGCGACGGAAGCCTGGGGCTGCCGGGTCGCTGATCACCGTCGTCATGTCCGGGTCGATGAACACATAGAGCCCGCCGAAATGGCTGGTCCAATAGGCGCTGTGACGAAAGATCACCTGATCCGGCACCAGCGCGTTCTCGCGGATGTCGCCGCAGATCTTGGCCAGCTCCACCATGCGGGTGAGCATAGCGTTGTCGCGCCAGGCGTCCGGCTCCTGCTTCAGCTGGTCGACGAGCTTGCCGAGTTCGGCGGCCTTGCCGAGCACGTCTTCCGCCGACAGCACCTTGAACTCGACCTGGTTGATCGACAGCAGATCCTCGATGTCGTCGACCTTGGGGACCGAATCCTCGATCTCGCCGTGGATGACATCCTTGATGGTCAGCGCGTCGATGGCGCGTTGGTTCGTCGACATGAACTCGAACATCAGTTGCGAGGTATTGGAAAAGGCGGTGTGGACCACCGGCAGGTCGATCTGCGACGGCGTCAGGATGATAAAACGGCGGTTGATCTCGTTGGGATCTAGGTAGTGGTAGTCGCCGCATTCCTCGGCCACCTGCGGCGAGAAGCCGGTGCGGTCGATCTCGAAACTCTTCAGCTTCGTCGGCTTCAGGCCGAAGGCGACCAAAGCCTTGTTGTAGCGCTGGATGAGATGCGGCTCGTCGATGGTCAGCAGCCGGCCATAGATCAGCTCGTTCTCGCGCAGCAGATCGGATTTCCTGGCGGGGCTCATCTATCCCTTCTCCTCTTGTGGGAGAAGGTGGCCGAGCGAAGCTCGGCCGGATGAGGGGTGTTCCAGCTCGACGAATACCCCTCATCCGTCGCCTTCGGCGACACCTTCTCGCACAGGGGGAGAAGGGAGCGTCGGCGCATCTCAAGCATTCCACAGGCCCTTCTTCTTCAATTCCTCGATCTCGCGCACCGCGCGGTCGCGCAGGCGGGTGTCGCGGATCATCTTGGTCACCGCCGCGTCGTCGGACTTGTCGGAATAGCGGAACTCCGAGTCGGCGTAGCGGTTGACCTCCTGCATGACCATATCCATCGAGAACGGACCGCGCAGTTCCTCGATCATCGCCTTCTTGTCGTCGTAGCCCTTGTGCATGAAGACTTCCGGCTTCTCCAACCATTCGTCCGGCAGTTCGATATCCATGGCGCGCATCTTGATCGCATCGGTGACGTTCTTGATGGCGCGGCCGGTGAAGCGCGGCTCGGCCTCCTTGATCATGTGCAGATAGGTGCCGATGTCGGCCATCGATTTCGGTGCGCCGTTCTCCTTCATGTAGCGCTCATAGACCTTCATCAGCCCGTCTTCCTTGGGCTTTTCATGCTCTTCATAGGCTTCCATCACCGCGCGCTGGATTTCCTGGGCGGCATAGAGCTTGTGGTCTCCGAGCGGGATCTTGTGGTTCTTGCCGGCGAGCAGCACGAAAATGTCGATGTAGTCGTCGCGCGTTTGTGGCCCATCGACCAGCCAGCGGGCGCCGGCGCGCTGGCGCAGCGCGTCGTCGACGTTTTCGGGATAGTTGGAGAACATGCCGAAGGAGCAGTTGCCGCGCACCACGGTGCCGGCACCCGCAAACGCGTCCATCAGGACACCGGTGATTTCCTGCTGGCCTGCCGAGGCGCGATCGTCGGAGCGGCGTGCCGCCACCTGATCGATATCGTCGATGGTGCCGAAGCCGATGACGCGCGGGTTCAGCACATTGTTGATGAACTGGCGGCAGTTCTGGCCGGACTTGCCCTGGTAGGAGGAGATCTGGTCGACGCCGAAATTCTCGTAGGCGAAGGGATAGCCGGCGACCTGACAGTAGCCGTTGACGAGACCGGCGATCATCTGGATCAGCGTCGTTTTTCCGGTGCCGGGCGCGCCATCGCCGATGAAGGTGAACAGGAAGCCGCCGAGCTCGACGAACGGGTTCAGCTCGCGCTCGAAATCGTAAGCCATCAGCATCTTGGCGAGCTTCACCGACTGGTACTTGGCGATGTGGTTGCCGACGACCTCTTCCGGCTTTTTGAAGGTCATTACCAGCGGCTTCGACCGCTTGCCCGGCGCGACGTCGAAGCCGTCAAGGGTGAAGTCGTCGACGTCGATGCGGATATGCGCGTTCTCGAACGGACCTATGCCGTCGAAGCGGCCCTTTCGCGCCAAAAGCCCGTCGATGGCGACACGGGCGAAGGCGCGCGCCCGGGTCATCAGATCGGCGTCGTCCTTCGCGCCTGATATCGCCCTGTCGAGGCCGGCCACGATCGACTTCACCGCATCCTGCGGCGTGTCGAACAAGAAGTCCGGCTCGGGCGTGTCGTTCGGCGCCTCGCCGTCGCTGTCGATCAGCTGGAACAGATAGGAGGCGAGGCTGAAGGCCGAAATATAGGCCGAAGCCGACAGCAGTTTCTTGAAGGTGGCGGCTTCGTCGCCTTCGAGCGGCGCGCGAGCGTTTTTCGCTTGCAGGCTTTCGAGGTCGGAGCCTTCGGCGAAGACGTCTGAAATGGCCAGTGCGATCGCCAGCCCGCGCCGGGTGCGAAACAGCAGCATGTGCTGAGCAATGCTCAGCAGCTGGTCGTCGGGATGGACGGCGGCGACGGTCTTGGAAAGCTCGACCTCGCGCGTGCGGCGAACCGAGCCGACCGAGACGGTCGAGACGAAGCGGCGGTTGGTGCCGGCCAGCGCGGTCCCGGATTCCCGCGACGGGTCCTCGAGCACGACGATGCGGGTGATGAAGCTCTGCGCCGTGGCGCGGTACTTTTCGATTGCCGCTTCCGAGATCGTGGTCAGGCCGGTGTCCATGAAGGATGCTCCGCGGTTTGACGGTCAGACGTCACTGATGACCTGTCCCTTGGACAGGATGTGGACCTTGTAGCCGGAAAAGATCTTCTGCGCCTCGCCGGCGGCGTAGAGCGCCTGATAGGCCTCATGCGGGATCAGCGCATGCTTCTCGTAGCTAGACACGCCCTGCCGCGCGGCCTCGAGATCGTCGGTGTCGATGAAGAATTCCTGCGTCGTCTTCTCGCTCGAAAACAACCCCTTGCGGCCGGGCTTTTCGGCCTTGGAGTAGACCTCCTGGATGGTCCAGGTCAGCAGCCAGGCGTTTTCCGGTTTGCGCACCTTGTCCAGAACGTCGCTGACCGTCGAATTGTTGTCGGTAATCCCGGCCGAATAGAACGGGCCGAGCACGGCGCGGCGCAGTTGCTTGGGGTGGAGTTGCTCGAAATCCTTGTCGAGGTTGACGGCGATCGTCGCCGGCGACAGCGTATAGGCGGAATTCTTCTCGGTGAAGTCGTCGAAGCGGTGGGCTAGCTCGGGATTGAGCAGGCCTTCGACGGGGAGCGGAATGTCGACCTTGTCGTTGAGCTTGCCGTTGCGGTCGACAAGCTGCCCGATCATCTCTTCGGAGGAATCCTCGACCGTCACCATGTAGACCAGCGGCAGGTTGGCGCTGCCGTCGAAGGCGGCCCAGTGGACGAGGTAGTAGGGCCGCCCGGTCTTCGGATTGACCGAGACTTTTGCCGTCTGCGCCAAGGTGAACGGCCCGAAGGTCGTCTCGCTCCTGACACCCTCCAGATAGAGCCGCTCGGCCATCGACTTCTGCAGCGCTTCGGGGAATTCCTTGTGGCGCAGAATGAAGTCGGCCATTTCCTCGCGCAACTCGTCGGCCAGCGGTATGTTGGCGAGACGCGTATCGGCCTGGCGGCGATCGTTCTCCAGCTCGAGCACGTTCTGGAAGACCGGAAAGCCGCTTTCGGCGCGCGAAATTCGGAACGTCTCCATGAAGCCCAGCCGGTTGCGCCAGCAGGAAAAGGAGTTGTCGAGCCGCGCAATATATTCGGCGACGATTTTGGCGACAATGCCGTGCCGGTAGAGCGGCGAGCGATCGTCGCGCATGAACACCTCGAGGCCGCTGAGTGCCGCCGTGATCGCCGAGAAATAGCGCGTTGCCGCTTCGTTTTCGGGGGTCATGCAGCCAGCCCTTCGGAGCGATGCGAGTGCAGCAATTATGACTGCACGTAGTTTGCCGCATTGTGCTTCTTCAGCACGTCCTCGAAGCGGCGGGCAAAGGCATCGTCGGCCAGCTTCTTGCGGCGCTGGATGTCAGCGGTCGCCACCATGTTCTTCTCGTGCATTTCGAGGAGATCGCCAATGTGCTTCTGCGAGGCCGCGCCGATGCCGGCCATGGTCTCCTCGGCGGTGTTGTCGACCTGGCTGCCCAGCGTGTTGATCTTGTGGGCGACGTCCTGCTGGGCGGCGGTCTTCAGCGAATCTTCCAGCGCCTTGTAGAGCACGATGCGCTGCTCGGTATCGATGGTCAGCTTGTTGATCAGCGTCGACTGCGCCGCGATCTGGTTGTTGAGCGAATCGACGAAGGTCTGGAACATCGAGGTGTAGCGCTCCAGCGTCTGGCTTTCGGCCAGCAGTTCCTGCTCCTTGGCCTGCTTCTCGTTGTACTCCGTGGCCAGTTTCGAACGTTCGCCTTCGAGCTCGGTGCGCTCCTTCTGGCTGGTCGAGGCGGCGATCTTGTTCTCGATGTCGAGCAGCATCGGATTGAGCTCCTCGATGCGCTTCTGCACGGTCTCCAGGTTGGACATGGTTGCCTTGCGGCGCTCGATCACCTGCGACAGGCTGGCCTCGGAGGTCTTGTAACGCTGGTCGAGGATCTGCTTCTGCGCCTTGAGGATGCCGACAATGGTGTCGGATTTCGCCAGCAGCTCCTGCAGATTGCCGGCCAGCGACATGTTGCGGACGCGGTCGGTGCGCATGCGTTGCTTGCTCTGGTCGGAAAATATACCAACGAAGCTTTCCCAGCCGGTGTAGTTCTTCATGCTCTCGAATTCAGCGCCGAAGACGTTGGTGGCGTCCTCCAGCCCGATGATCAGGTCGGCAATGTTGCCTTCCATCACCTTCTGCTGCTTCAGCACATCCTCGATGCGGGCGTTCTCGAGGTCGAAATTGGCGTCGCCGATCTTCTTGTCGGTCTTGGCGAGCGTGTCGAGCACCGTGCCGGACTGCTCGATTTTGGTGCGCATGTCCTGCACGACCTGCTTGGTCTTGGCAATTTCGGCATCGAAATTCTGCAAAGTCGCCATTGGGGCCTCCCGCTTCGGCATTTGTTCGTGTCGCGAACCGCCGGAATATATGTGCGGTATAGGGGGAAGGGAAGGCGGAAGATTAGGAGTTTGCGAAGGATAGCGCCGAAACCCGACACAAAAAACCCGCCTCGGCGGCGGGTCGTTGGCGCGATCAGCACCATGCCCAAACCAATAGCATAACTGCCGTCGCAAAGCAACGAAGCTCACCGATCGCAGTTTTCCTTGCCGCAGTTCTTCCCCCTCTGTCCTGGCACCGTTCGATCCATGCGCACGCAACGCGGAATAGCGCTGGTCAGGCTTTGGTGAAGCCGATGAAATCGTCGGGCGCGACGCGGCCCATTTCTTCTTCCCAATGGCGGCGGCAGAGCGAGACATAGACATCCTTGCCGATCGCCACCTGTTCGCCCTGTCTCGCCACCTTGCCGTCCGCGCCGAGGCGCACGACCATCGTCGCCTTGCGGCCGCAGCGGCAGATGGTGCGCACCTCGCGTAGATCGTCGGATATCGCCAGAAGCGCGCGCGAGCCGGAAAACAGCTTGCCCTGGAAATCCGTGCGCAGGCCGTAGCACATCACCGGAATGTTCAGCCGGTCGGCAATGCGGGCAAGCTGCCACGCCTGCTCCTCCTCGAGGAACTGCGCTTCGTCGACGAAGACGCAATGCACGGTCGTGTGGTCGTGATGCTCGGCGACCCGGGCGAACAGATCGTCGCCGTCGCGGAACATCTCGGCCTCCGTCTCCAGGCCGATGCGCGACGAGATCAGCCCGGTATCGCCCTTGCGGTAGTGGCCGGCGACGAACAGCATCGTGGTCATGCCGCGCTCGCGGTAATTGTACGAGGCCTGCAGCAGCATCGTCGTCTTGCCGGCATTCATCGTCGCGTAGTGGAAGTACAGCTTGGCCATGCCGCCCTTTTAAGCCGAGTTGTCCCGGCGCGGGGAGGGGGCGTCCTGACATTTCACCAGAAAGCGGCGAACGTGTCGCTGATCGGCCAGCCCGCGCCGTTGGTCGCGATTGTCTTATCGCTTGAAACCGCACCAGAATGGTGTTTGGCTGACGAAACAAGGTGGAGACAAAACCGCAACTTCGCTTCGCCGATAGATCACAATGGGAGAATACATGATGTCGCGTATGAAACTATTCGCCGCCGGCTTCGGTCTGGCGGCATTTCTTTCCGCGGGCGGCGCACTCGCCGCCGAGCCGGAAAGCTGCAAGCCGGTGCGTTTTGCCGATGTCGGCTGGACCGACATCACCGCCACCACCGCTACCGCCAGCGTTATCCTCGAAGCGCTCGGCTACGAGCCCGACGTGCAGGTCCTGTCGGTCCCGGTCACCTACACCTCGCTGAAGAACAAGGACGTCGATGTCTTCCTCGGCAATTGGATGCCGACCATGGAAGCCGACATAAAGCCCTATCTCGAAGACAAGTCGGTCGAGACGGTCGTAACCAACCTCGAAGGCGCGAAGTATACGCTCGCCGTGCCGCAGCACACCTATGACGCCGGTCTCAAGGATTTCGCGGATATCGCCAAGTTCAAGGACAAGCTCGACAACAAGATCTACGGCATCGAAGCCGGCAATGACGGCAACCGCCTGATCCTCGACATGATCGCCTCCAACAAGTTCGGCCTGAAGGATTTCGAGCTCGTCGAAAGCTCGGAGGCCGGCATGCTGTCGGCGGTGCAGAAGGCTGCCGCATCAGGCGAAGACGTGGTCTTCCTCGGCTGGGAGAAGCAAAC
>NZ_RZSX01000880.1:0-2540 GCF_004023105.1 Mesorhizobium sp. M5C.F.Ca.IN.020.32.2.1
CCTCGAGCGCGCGCGGCAGATTGCGATGGCCGACGATGGTCGCGCCGATCTCCCGGAATGCCGCATTGCCGAAGATGTGGTCGGGGTGCATGTGGGTGTTGATCAGGTAGCGAACCGGCCTGGCGGTTATTTTGCCGATCGCGGCGATGAAGGCGTTCGCCTCGATCAGGCTGCCGCCGCTGTCGATGACGGCAACAGCGTCGGTGCCGACGACGACGCCCAGGTTCGAGATGGCGCCCTGGTTGGCGGCGCTCATCATTGCATCGACGCCCCGGAAAGCGAAGACGCCGTCGGCGATTTTCCTGAGCTTGAATTCAAGGCCGGCCGCGGCGAGAGCGGCCCGCCCGTGGCAACAGGGCAGCATCGCGGCGCTGACCGCGGTGCAGGCGAAGCCGTTCACAAGCTTGCGTCGTACCCTGTCGATCGGCATGGCTTTCCCCACTATGCATTCCGAACCGTAAGGCGATCAGGCCCCGCCTGGGAATTTTTGATGGAACGACCGCAATAGGTCGCTCATCACCTGTGGATTGCGATATTGCCGCGGCAGCTTTACGTCGAACATGCCGAGCACATGGGCCGGCCGCTGCGCGAGAACGATTATGCGGTCCGACAGCATCAGCGCCTCGCGCAGATTGTGGGTTACCATCAGGGCCGTCGTAGGCCGCGCCGACCAGACGGTCAAAAGCAGGTGCCGAAGCCGTCCGGCAGTCCGTTCGTCGAGCGAGGCAAAGGGTTCGTCCAGGAAAAGCACCGCCGGTTCGGTGGCGAAGGCCCTGGCAAGTGCTGCCCTGCGCGCAAGCCCGAGCGAAAGCTCGGCCGGATAGAGCGAGCGCATGCCGGCGAGGCCGAGCGTGTCGAACAGCCCGTCGAGATTTTTCGTTCTCAGGCTTTTCGGCAGCGCCAGCCTGACATTCTGCTCCACCGTCCGCCACGGCAGCAAGATTGGCTCCTGGAATACGGCGGCGATCCGGTTGGAGCCGCCTTCAGGCAGTTGGAATGAGCCGGAAAAGTTCTTGTCCAATCCAAGCAGGATGCGCAGCGTCGTGGTCTTGCCGCAACCCGACGGTCCCAGCAAGCAGGCGAATTCGCCTTGCCGGACCTCGAAGGAAAGGTCCTGGAGCGCCGTGATCGAGACGCCTTGCGCGGACCTGAAGGTCTTTTCGGCGATGTCGACCCTAAGCGGGACGACGGCGCCAACGGGTTGCATGTCGTTCAACGGGCTGCACCAGAAGGAGTTCGATGACAAGCATCACCGCCACGAAAGCCAGCGTGTAGGCGAGGATGGCGGCGACGTCGAAGAGCTGGAAATAAAGATAGATCTGAAAGCCGACGCCGTTGGAGCGGCCGAGCAGTTCGACCACCAGGACAATCTTCCAGATGAGAGCGATGCCGGATCGTGAGGCGGCGGCAAGATAGGGCTGCAGTTGCGGCAGCAGGACGTGGCGGACACGGTCGAGAAGACCGAAGCGGTAGACGGCGGCCATTTCGGCGTAACTCGGATCAAGCGCTCTGGCGCCTTCGCGCATCGTCACCACGACATTGGGGATCTTGTTGACGGCAACCGCGCCAATCGCCGCCGCTTCGTTGAGGCCGAACCAGATGTAGGCGAGCACGATGACCACCAGGGCGGGAATGTTGAGGAACAGAACCACCCAGGGACTGAAGAGCCGGTCTGCGCTGCGGTGGCTGCCGAGGAGAACGCCGATGACCGAGCCAACAACCATCGCGACGACATATGCCGCGGCAACCCGGCCGAGTGTCGCGCCGAGATGGTAAAAAAGGTCGCCGTTCGCCGCCTCTGCGAGCAAAACCTGCCAAACCTGTCCCGGCCCTGGAAAGGCACGGCTCGGCCAGGCATTTGCCGCAAGACCCCACAGCAGGCAAAGCCCGAGCAGAGAGACCGCGACCGTCAGCACGGGTGTCAGCGCCGTTGCAAGGCTGGATTGGCTGGAGATGTCGGCCACGGCCCCCGGCGGGCGATCGCCGGTATCAGGTGCGCTCATTAAGGGAGCTCCTGCCAGAACGTGCCTGGCGCCATTTCCGGCGCGCGGCCGACCAGCTTTTCGCCGCCGATCTCGGCCAGCACGCGGTAGAGCTTGCCGGCGTCGGCCGCATCCTCGGCGACGGGGCGTCTGGGAATGCCCTCGCGATAGCGGTCACGCAGTTTGGCCAATTCCTTGCCCTGTGCGCGGATAATCGGCGCAAGGCGCAGCCACTCATCGTCGGATCTGGCCAGCAAGTCCTTGGACTCCGCCGAAGCCTTGATGAAGCCCCGGACGGCGGCCGGGTTTTCGTTCGCCCATTTGTCATGAAAGACATAGCCGAGCGCCGACACGGCGCCCGAGGCCCCGAGCGCTTTCGCCGCATCATCGACGCCGATCAGCCGACGAAAGCCGTTGGCCTCGAGGCGGGCGCAAAAATGCCAGAAGTTGAGCACCGCATCGAGTTCGCCTTGCATCGCCTTTTCCGAAATCAGCGGCGGCGCGCCAAAGACGATGTCGCTGGTTGCCGGCAGGTCGAGGCCGTGATCGCGTCTGGCC
>NZ_RZSX01000881.1:0-2533 GCF_004023105.1 Mesorhizobium sp. M5C.F.Ca.IN.020.32.2.1
GTACCAATGTCCGCGGCATTGCGGTCGTGGATACGTCCGTGAGCGATGATGAGTTGAAGAGGCTCGGCGGCCTCGGGGTGCGAGGCATCCGCTTCAATCTCGGACGTGCCGGCGCGACGACCGTCGACATGATCGCGCCGCTGTCGAAACGGGTCGCCCCCCTCGGCTGGCATATCCAGGTGCATATGAAGGGTGACGACATCGCCAAGAGCGCGGACCTCCTTGCAAATGTACCGGTCACCGTGGTCTTCGACCATCTTGGACGCCTGCCGCAGGCGAATGCCCTCGCTCATCCCGCCTTCAAGGTGGTGCAGGATCTTCTTTCACGCGGGAAGGCCTACACCAAGATCTCAAGTCTCTATCAGGACACACTCGTCGGCCCGCCGACTTACGAAGACGTCGGTGCAGTCGCCAAGGCCTACCTGCAGGCTGCGCCGGATCGCGTGCTCTGGGGCTCGGACTGGCCGCATCCATCACCGGGGAAGCATGGAAAGCCGAATGACGCACAGATGATGGACCTGGCTGCCGGATGGGCAGCAGACGAGGCCACGATCCAGAAGGTCTTTGTCGACAATCCGGCTAAGCTCTACGGCTTCTGAGCGCGATCCAGATGCTACTCGGCGTTATTGCAGACGACTTCACCGGCGCGAGCGACATCGCCAACACCCTGGCAAAAGGCCTGCCAGGGCAGGGCGGTCTGAACACTGCGCAGTTTCTCGGCGTTCCGCATACAGATGCTTCGCCCGATATCGAGGCTGGTGTCGTCGCCCTGAAAAGCCGATCAGTTCCGGTCACTGAGGCGGTCGCGCAATCGCTCACGGCGCTTCGCTGGCTGCTCGGCCAGGGTTGCCGGCAGATCGTCTTCAAATACTGCTCGACCTTCGACTCGACGCCTGGCGGCAACATCGGACCTGTTGCCGAAGCATTGGCCGATGATCTCGGCGTCAATGGCGTGGTCGCGTGTCCCGCGTTTCCGGCGGCAGGCCGCACGGTCTACAAGGGGCACCTTTTCGTTCACGACCGGCTGCTCAACGAATCCGGCCTCGAGAACCACCCGCTGAACCCGATGACGGATCCCGACATCCGCCGCTGGCTCGGTCGGCAGACAAGGCATCCTGTCGGCCTCGTTGCCTGGCAGGCCGTGCGCGAGGGCGCAGCACGCATTGCCTCAGAATTGCGGCAGGCCGCCGACCGGGGTGAACGTCTTGCAATCGTGGACGCCATCACTGCCGACGATCTGGTGGCGATCGGCCGCGCCTGCGCCGGCGCCAAGCTTATCACCGGCGGCTCCGGGATCGCATTGGGCCTTCCGGCCAACTTCATCGCAGCCGGCGAGGCCAAAGGCGCTCCGCCCAGCCCGATCTCTGTCGAGGGACCTGAAGCGGTTCTTGCCGGAAGCTGCTCCGGCGCGACACGCGGTCAGATAGATCATCACAAGAAGCGACATCCGACTCTGGCGATCGACGTCGATGCAGTCATGCGTGGCCAGACGAACGCGGATGAACTGGTATCGTTTGTGCTCGACAATCCGGGCCGCGCCCCGTTGGTCTATTCATCTGCCAGGCCTGAAGAGGTCGCGCGGTTACAGGGCATTCATGGACGTGAGCATGTCGCCCAGACTCTCGATGCGCTGTTTGCCGATACGGCGTGCGAGTTGATTGCCAGCGGTGTCCGGAGGCTCGTCGTTGCCGGCGGCGAGACCTCCGGAGCGGTCGTCTCCGCGCTTGATCTGGGTGCGTTGAAGATTGGACCGGAGATCGATCCGGGTGTGCCGGTGCTTGTTTCCGGCAATGCGCGTCCAATCGCACTGGCGCTGAAATCTGGAAATTTCGGCTCACGCGATTTCTTCGAAAAGGCGGTTGAAAGGCTGGCAGGACGATGAGCAACGAGACACGCATTCGCGATGACATTGCCAGACTGTCGAAGTCACTGTACGACCGCGGTTTCTCGGTTGGGTCTGCCGGAAACATCAGCGCCGCAGTAGAAGACGGCCTCCTCATCACGCCCACTAATTCATGCCTCGGATTTCTCGATCCAGGCCGCATCGCGAAGCTTGATCGCGACGGACGGCACCTGTCGGGTGATAAGCCGTCCAAGGAGATTTTCCTGCACCGGGCTTTCTACGAAACGAGGCCCGGAACCGGCGCGGTCGTGCATTTGCATTCGACGTTTGCCACCGCGCTCTCATGCCTGACGGACGTTGACCCGGACGACTGCATTCCGCCGCTCACACCTTACGTCGTCATGCGTGTTGGTGCGGTTAAACTGGCACCTTACGTCCGTCCCGGCGACGAAAAAGCCGGCGATCTCATTCGCGAGCTTCGCGGCAAATACGCTGCGGTGCTGCTCGCCAACCATGGACCGGTCGTGACCGGCAAGGACATCACTTCAGCGGTCTATGCAGCCGAGGAACTCGAGGAGACGGCGAAGCTGCTGGTGCTCCTGCGTGGCGCGCCGACACGCATGCTGAGCGCCGGGCAGGTCGATGAACTGAAGGCCGTCTTTGCCAGCTACTAACGAGCCAGTGCTCGAA